>JBQCGE010000384.1:0-2539 GCA_051955955.1 Verrucomicrobiota bacterium | reverse complement strand
CCCACATTCTCGAGCAGTTCCGCAATCCGGCGCATGCGTTCCGCGCGTCCGATGGCAAGGTGATGAATATCGAGCGGCTCGCTTAAAATTTGTCGAACCGTCAGTCTCGGATTTAACGAGCCGACAGGATCCTGAAATATCATCTGGATGGAACGGCGCGTTTGTCGCAATTCCTTTTTGCCGAGTTTCAGGATATCCCGTCCTTTGAAGATCACTTCACCATCGCTCGGTTCAATCAACTTCAACAGCGCGCGTCCAAGCGTCGATTTACCACAGCCACTTTCGCCGACTAATCCCACCGTTTCACCAGCCGCAACTTCCAAATTCACGCCGTCCACCGCCTTCACTGTCAGGCCTGAGCGGAGCAATGCGGAATCCCGCACGGGGAAATGAACTTTGATTCCTTGGGCTCGGAGCAGCGTCATGGAAGGGGTACTTCATTGAAGGGGCAGCGAACTCTCCGCCTCCCTATCTCTCCAGTTAACCGGACAGCCATGCTGGAACATTCCGGACGTGCCTCAGGGCATCGGGGGTGAAATCGGCATCCTGCCGGCCATTCGCCCAGCTGCGGAACGTTCCCCGGAATGGACAGCAGCCGCTCATCCTCCCCTCCGAGTTGCGGGACCGATTTGATCAACGCGCGGGTGTACGGGTGAAGAGGGTTGTCCAAAATATCCGAGGTCGAACCTTCCTCCACAATTTGCCCCGCATACATGACCAGGACGCGATCCGCAAAATCCCGCAACAACCCGAGATTGTGGGTGATCAATAAAATGCTCATGCCAAGACGCGTTTTCAGGTCACGTAAGAGTTCAATAATCTGTGCCTGGATCGTAACGTCCAACGCCGTAGTCGGTTCATCCGCCACGAGAAGCTTCGGATGAGCCGCGATCGCCATCGCAATCATAATTCTCTGCTGCATTCCGCCAGAGAGTTGATGCGGATATTCCCGAACACGACTCTCCGGCGCGGGAATTCCAACCAGGTTCATTAACTCAATCACCTCAGCGAGCACAGCCTTTTCAGGACGATGCAACCTCAGCATTTCAAGAATCTGGTCACCGATGCGGATCACCGGGTTCAGTGAAGCGCCCGGTTCCTGGAAAATATAACTGACAACCCCGCCGCGAATGGATCGAATTTCGCGTTTACCAATTTCAAAAACATTGCGCCCATTGATGCGAATTGCCCCTGCTGGATAAGTTGCCGGCGGAGTCGGCAGCAACCGGGCGATTGAAAGCGCGGTGATGCTCTTCCCACTCCCGCTTTCTCCCACAAGGCAAACGGTTTCACCTTCCCCAAGTGAAAAGGAGACGTCGTCCAATGCTCGAATTGCTCGTCCTTCGTTCAGGAAATCGAGCGTTAGGCCATCCACTTCGAGCAAACTCATTGGCGTTGCGGATCGAAATAATTCACGCAGGCAGGGTTAAATATCCCCCTTATTCTTTGCCGCCTTTACCGGAACTGTTCCCACGCCATGGCTCAAGGTCATGTCGCGCACCACGCTTGCTTCATTTTCAACAATATGCTGCCGAACATAATCACGGTCTGATGCCGTACACCCCACCATCAAAACGAGTCCCGTGCAAAAGAAAAAAAGAGAACCCAATTTTGCGTATCGGTCTTTGTCCATGGGTAAAATTTAGAGGAACTCACCCGGCTGGACAAACCATTTCAACGGCACCGGTTATCCAGAGAAAATCATCAAGCTGAGCCGATTACATTCGTTATCAAATTTCTTTATTATTCCTTGCGTGAATATTCTCGTTCTGTTCCACTTATGAGTGCCAACTGTCCCCTGAACGGGTGTGTTCGAAAATGACCCCACTTGACCTCCGGGGAAAACTTAAACAGGAGTGTTATGAATTTGCCTATTTTCCTGCCTCGCGCAGTCCGTTGCATTGTCTTTCAACTGCTGCTGCTCGTTTCATTGGCCGCCAGTGTTCGTGCCCAAAATATTATTTCAAACGGCGCGCAAACGCAGGGTTCAATCAGTTCGGGAACGCAGGAGGATACCTGGCTTTTTACTGGCAAAGCGGGAGATACTGTTGTTGGGCGCGTGGGCACAGTAGGTTTTACGCCGCGCTTACGTTTGTTTGCGCCTGATAATTCGTTGCTCATGGAAGCTGCCCCCACAAGCTCCCTCGTTCGCGACGCCTTCGTTACAAACACCCTTCCTGCCGATGGCACCTACCGCTTTACCGTCAGCACTGTTTTCCCAAACCAAAAAGGCGATTACACATTGAACCTGGCATTAGGGCCAGGAGCCTTCGCACCCTCGCCGGGCGATGAAAGCGGCCCAATTAGTAATGGTGAAACTAAGAGCGGCGTCCTTACAATTGGCGATTTGGATCTTTGGAGCTTTAACGCCAATGCGGGTGACAGTGTAGTGGTGCGCGCCGGAAGCACCAACTTCACCCCCTGGATCCTCGTAATCGCCCCGACTGGCGATATTGCGGCGGAGGTAAAACCGACCAGCACTCTCATTCGCGATTCGTTCGTCGCCTTTTCGGCCACGAACTCCGGCGTTTATACCATC
>JBQCGE010000383.1:0-2982 GCA_051955955.1 Verrucomicrobiota bacterium | reverse complement strand
TTACTTCCAGGGAAATATTACCTTAACATCATTGCACGCGACGGATGCCTTTGGCGATCCCGTTCCGGGAGCTTCTGCACCCGGAGCATTTATCATCGCTGAAATCGTCTCGGTCGAAGGGCCGTCTGGGGGGGAATTTGGTTTTTGGGAAACGAACTCAACGACTGCCCCGACATTCGCAATTCCCAGCGGAACCCAAGACAGCGCCTACTCATTTGAACTAAGTGAAGCTGCCCTCGGTGCGGGAACTCCTGGGGGCGATCCATTCGGCCACATCCACGGCAGGCGATTTACCGCCACTGTGCCCGGGCTATACACAGTTGGTTTTCGACTGCTGGACACTTCCAACAACGGCGCACATGGCGGCCCGATCCATACTCCTTCGGAGGTTTTACATGTTTATTTCCCGGCCGGATATACAATCGCCAACCTGGAACAAACCACAAACGGAGTTTCAATTCAGTTTGGTGCCGGAAGTGAATCGAACTTCGTTATTCAACACTCGGATGGCTTATCGCCCACAAATTCCTGGATCGACCTCCAAACGATTCCGGGAGGCGACAACCTTGTGGCCTACACTCATGAGAACGCGAGTGGGGAGAGGGGATTCTATCGTTTGAAAGTTGAACCTTTGCCTTAACCGGCATTTGAGTCACTCCAGCTTCGATAGAGATAGTGCACCTGCTTAAAATCAAGGTGGGTGTGCGATGGCTTGCGCCTTCCCTGATGGGGCTCTAACTTCCCGGCGTTCATGCTGACATTGGCGGAAAAAATTGAAAATGATGCCTCAAAGCGTCTTGTTCTCGCCGAAGGCCGCCAACCCGCGGAGGAACTTGGCCGATTCAAGGCTTTTCTAAAGCTCGAGAATCATCGGTTGCAAATGTTGCATCGCGCCGGAGGAAGCGGACGGGAAGTCTGCCATGCGCGGGCTACCTTGCTGGATGTGCTCATCCGCCACATTCTCGAGCCGGTGGTGGAATCGATGGCTTCAGGCAAAGTGCCCGTTCCAAAATTCGCGGTCGTCGCCATTGGTGGATATGGTCGCGCCGAGCTAAATCCATTCAGCGATATCGACATCCTGTTTCTCCACCAGGGCGACCTGGTCAGCGGCGGCAAGACCCATCCTGAATGGAACCGGCTCACGGAAAGTTTGCTTTATACGTTATGGGATCTCGGACTTAAGGTGGGGCATTCCGTTCGGAGTGTTGAGGAATGCGTAAAGGTCGCCAACAGCGACATGCAGAGCAAAACGTCGTTAATCGAGTCGCGTCTGGTTTATGGGGACAGCGCATTGTTTAATCGCCTTCAATCCGTCGTCCTTGCCAAGAGCGTTAAAGGCTTTGAGGAAGCATATATCGCTTCACGCATCACAGACCAGGCGGCACGCCGGGCCAAGTTTGGGAACTCCCCGTTCATGCAGGAGCCGAATATCAAGAATGGCACGGGTGGTCTTCGTGATTACCAGAACCTGCTCTGGATGGCATTTTTCAAATATCGAATCCGAACACTCGACGAACTCGAAGAGAAAGAACTGATTACTGATTCCGAAAGAAAACAGCTCGAAGCCGCCTATGACTTTTTGCTTTGGGTGCGGAATGAAGTGCACTACACCGCCAAGCGTGGCGTGGACGTGTTGACCAAGAATCTTCAGCCTTCTGTCGCTTACAATCTTGGTTACACCGAGCGTTCGCCAAGCAAAAGGATTGAAGGTTTTATGCGCGATGTATACACGCACATGCGGCATGTATACTTGATCACGCGAACCCTTGAGGATCGCCTCGCGCTGCTTCCTGGAACCTCCCGGCTTCCATCCATTCGCGAGTTGATCCGCCGCGGAAAGAGGCGGGCGACGCAGCAGGTTGTGGATGGATTCGTGATCGTGGATGGGCAGATTTCTGAGAATACACGCAGCTTCAAAGACCAACCCCGGCGTTTAATGCGCCTGTTTCTTTATATGCAACAACGGGGATTGAAGTTGCATCCGGACCTGGCGCAGGGAATTCGGAACCAACTCTCCCTGGTGAACCGCGAATTCCTGGCCGACAAACATATTCACGAAACGTTCCTCGAAATTCTGAACCAGCGCGGCAATGTTTCGCCGATTTTGAGGGCCATGCACGAAGTCGGCCTGCTTGGGAAGTACATACCCGAGTTCGGTCGATTGACCTGCCTTGTTCAGCACGAGTTTTACCATCAATATACGGCTGATGAGCATACTCTCGTCTGCATTGAAAAGCTGGATGGGCTTTGGGAAACCAGTGACCACGCGTTCGGTCATTACACCTTGCTCTTTCAACAGATCGAGCGACCATTCCTTCTTTATCTCGCACTTTTGCTCCACGACGCGGGCAAAGGTTTGCCGACCAGCGACCATTCAAATGCCGGTTCGAAAATTGCCCTGGCGGTTGCTGAACGCATTGGCCTTGATGGCGCCACCGCTCACAGCCTCCGCTTGCTGATTGAAAATCATTTGTTGATGGCGCAAATTTCCCAACGCCGCGATCTCGAAGATCCCAGTGTCATTCGCAATTTCGCCTCCCAAATCCAGAGCCGCGAAAACGCTGTCATGCTCACGTTGCTTACCTTTGCCGATTCAAAAGGAACGAGCGACCAGCTTTGGAACAGTTTTAAGGACTCGCTCCTCTGGACCCTATTTTCCCGAACAATGGATCTATTCTCCGGCACGACCGATTTTCTGCGGGCGGAGTCGCGGCAATTCGAGTTGCTCAAGGAGGAGGTGCAAACGCTTCTTCCCCAACCCTTCAGCCGCGACGACATTGACGCGCACTTCGAGAATTTGCCTCCACGCTATTTTCAAATTCACGGGTCGCGCCAGATCGTTTCGGACATCACCCTCGCTCACCGGTTCATGCACCTGCAGGTGGCTGAGGAGGACAAAGCTTTGGAGCCAGTCATTCTCTGGCATAATGAACCCGATCGCGGCTATACCTCGGTGCAGGTTTGCACATGGGATCGAGCTGG
>JBQCGE010000382.1:0-6653 GCA_051955955.1 Verrucomicrobiota bacterium | reverse complement strand
ATGCTGCTCCCGCCACCATCCGCCCACTGTGGCCATTGACCGCCCGAGTAATAACGCACTTCGTTAACTACGACATAACTGATATTCGTTACTGCCTTGCCGTTTGAATTCGTCGAGACGATGGCTTCCGGTCGGGAGAGTGCGATTCGCTCCCCATTGCTGGAAAGGTTGCCACTGAAATTCCCAACGCTGTTCGCGGTGGTAAGAGTGCCAGGATTATTGGTCCGAAGCAGATCGAGGTTTTTAGCCACAACCAGGTAGGCCCCAGGGTTCAGCGTAAAGCTGCTGGTAAAAGTAAAGCCGATCCCGCCTTCCAGTCGCCAGCCATTCAAATTAATCGCGCGGGTGGAACGATTAAAAAGCTCCACATAATCTTCATCGGAATTCCGCGAGACTGGTTTGTACATGATCTCGTTAATCACGATGTCCGGCAAGAGAACCCTGGCATTCGACAGCGAGGGAGTCGGCCGTTGAAGTGGTTTTATCTCAGGTGCACCATCGGGATACCGGCCCATGGAGATGCCATTGGCTTGCGGGCCAAAATCGATGCAATCAATCACGCGATTTTTTTGTTTATTCCGCAGGATGATTTTTTCGCCGGAGGCACTCAGGGAAAAACCAAGTTGATTCTGATCAAATGAGACAAATCCCAGAGGCTGGATAATTGTGCCCTCAGGAATTTGAAACTTGTTCGTCTCGATGCTGTCGCTCAGGAACATTCCGGATAAATCAATGGGATTGGCGGTATAATTATAAAGTTCGATGAAATCAACCTGTGGGTCATCGGTGTGGGCGAGGAATTCGTTTATAACCAGCCCCCTGTTTGGATCCGCGACCTGAGGTTCACCTCTTCCGGGTGTGCCCCCGATGAATTCGCCTGGCGCCCACGCGCGAGGGTCCGCTTCCCCATAAGAGGGATGAGCGAGAACCAGGGAAGGCCCTGCACCATCCGGAGCGCTGGGCCATGCCCCTTTCGAATCATATTCGAATTCGAGCATTACTGCCCCTTGCTGGTTGAGGAGGCGAATCGTCCCTTTGTCATCCAGCGTGTTGGCGTAGGGACCATAAACACGAGTCAATCCATAGAAGCTTTGGACATCGAGTGGCGAGGCGGCGACGACCAGGTAATTGGTTTTGGAGATGAAGGTCCCTTCGGGGAAGGTATAATCAATCGCTCCAGTTAAACGATACCCGCCAATGCTTTCCAATACTTCGCTCGTGTTATATAGCTCGATATATTGCAGGTTCCGCCCGTCTGAACCCGGGGCAGGATGATACATAATTTCAGAAATCACCAGGCCCGTTCTTCTGCTTGAGGGTCCGGGGCTTTCGGACTTACCATAAACAGTCCCAGCATTGAGCGGAGCAAAACCATAGGTGAAATCGATCCTGGTATCCGGCTCAATCAGGTTGGGTTGCGCCGCAAGGTCTTTAATATTATTCACCGTAATCGTATAATTCGTCCCAAAGGTTAACGAAGTCGTTCGAAGAATAACCGTCCGGCCACTGGAGTCCAATGAAGCGCCAAGCACAACCACCCCGCCGGAAAGCGAATAATTATTTCGGTTGGCGGCAGATAACAGGTCGACCGGCTCAGAGAAGGTTACAGTAACCAGGTTGTTTTCCCCCGCGTTCTGCGCTGAAACTATGAACGGTTGCGTCACATCCGGGTTGACGGTCAGAACTGCCTCGCTCGAAACTGCTTCACCAAATTGATTTGAAGCACGCAGGCGATAACGGCTGCCGGAATCCGACATTTTCACCGAGGGAAGAGTTAAGGTCAGGTTCGTCTCCCCAGGAATTGCAACCCCATTCCGCTCCCATTGATAGGCCAGCGGGCCAAGGTTCGCGAACTGGACGGAAAAAGTTGCGAACTGTGCCTCCGTGACTTTTATGTTTGAAGGTTGGCGAGTAATTTGAGGCCCGATCAGTTCCACAAATAACCGATTCTCGGGGATGGGTTCTTCAATAGTCCCGTCCGGGAGTTGCCAGCGAACCGACAAGTTATCCCCGCCGCCACCCTCCACCATGATCGCCTCGATATAATAATATTTACCTGCCTCAAGCCGGATAGGAGCGGAACGTTGGTTCGGCTCTCTTTCATAATCACCCGCGCCCGTCGCACCGAAAACTTCAGCGATTTTCGTGAGTAAAGTGCTTTGCTCATCGCCACTAATAAAAAGCTGCGATTGATCGTCGCTTGCAATCCAGAAGGTGTAATTACCCGTTTGCGGCGCGAGCAAATAGCCGCGCACCCGCTGCCCGTATTGGTCGCCGAAATTGGCAGGAGCCTCGAAGTTCGGAATTGTGCCCACAATGGAAGGATTGCCCGGATAATTTGGGTTATTCAGCAGCCCATCAATCCCGCAACAGACATTGCTGTAGACTTCACGGAGCAAGCCGTTCTGCGCTTGAATCCGGGGGGTGGAGGAGACAAGGACGCAAAGCGCCGCCAATTCCAGGCATTTTTTGAGCAGGGTTTTCACTTTCGAATGCCGATAGTGTTGAACCCAATCTGCTTTGTCAAACTTGTTAGAAGCCCTCCTGATGAGCGTCAAATCTCGCATCAGGAGGGACTCCGAACCGTTTCAAACCAGGGATGATCAAGGCCGCTTGGTTAGCGGAAAAGATCCTGCAATTCCTCCCACGTCAGGCTATTGGTAAACTGTTCTTCGCCGTCCAAAGTCGCGTCGATTAATTCCCGCTTCTTGTTTTGCAAATGAAGGATTTTTTCCTCGACGGTGCCGCGCGTGATCAATTTGTAGCTGGTCACCACGCGGGTTTGTCCGATCCGGTGCGCTCGGTCCGTCGCCTGCGCTTCCACCGCGGGGTTCCACCAGGGATCAAAATGAATGACTGTATCCGCAGCCGAAAGGTTTAGCCCGACACCGCCAGCTTTGAGGCTGATCAGGAAGACTGGGATATTTCCCGACTGGAATTGCTCCACAATCTTTCCTCGTTCCGTCGAGGAACCGTCGAGGTAACAATATTGAATTTTTTCCTCTTCGAGACTCTGCTTCAAGATCTGGAGCATTTCGACGAACTGGCTGAAGACCAGCACGCGATGGCCCCCATCAATGACTTCCTGCAAAAATTCGTTGAACAACTCAAGTTTGCTGGAATTGGATTCGGAGGCGTTTTGAAGTTTCAAAAGCCGCAAGTCACAGCACGCCTGGCGCAAGCGAAGCAGCGCGGTCAACATGATCATCCGACTGCGTTGCAAGCCTTGTTCGGAAACGGCGCTGGAAATTTCCTGGCGACTGCTTTCGAGCAATTGTTGATAAACTTCCTGCTGGTCAGAGCTCAGTTCACAGAATGAAACCTGCTCGATTTTCTCCGGCAAATCTTTTGCCACATCCCGCTTGAGCCTTCGCAATAAAAATGGGCGGATCCGGCGCGAAAGCCGCTTTTGGGCTTCTGAATTTTTTTCTTTTGTGATCGGGACTTCGTATCGTTCTTTGAAATCCTTCGCGGCCCCGAGATAACCAGGCATCAGAAAATCGAAGATGGACCAGAGATCGAGAACGGAATTTTCAATCGGTGTTCCAGTCAATACAAACCGATGCCTCGCCTGGATCATTTTGACGGCCTGGGCATTCTGCGTTTGGCGATTTTTGATATGCTGCGCTTCATCCAAAACGGCGGCTTCAAATTCGAACTGGCGATACAACTCGGCATCGCGGCGAATCAAAGCATAGCTTGTGATCACCAGGTCTGAGGTCGGCACCTCCTCAAATTGATCCTGCCGTTTCGGGCCGTGGAGTGCGAGGACCTTTAGCCCGGGTGTGAACTTCACCGCTTCGTTCACCCAGTTAAAAACGAGCGAGGTCGGGCAGACAATCAGAGAGGGCAGGCAATTGGCGGGCTCAGTGCGATCTCGAACGCTTTGCAGAAAGGCCAGCGTTTGCAAGGTTTTCCCAAGCCCCATTTCATCCGCGAGGATGCCGCCAAAGCGGTTCGAACGGAGAAATTCAAGCCATGCGACACCCTCTGTTTGATAGGGACGCAATACTTTTTCCAGGTTCCCGAGTGGCGGCGGGGCCATCTTCGCTTCTCCCGATTGGGATATTGCTTTCTCCCGCCACGATTTGGGTGCCGTGACTTGCCAGGTTGAATTTTCCTTCAGCGCAGAAGCAAGGAATCCCGCCTGGGTGCTTTGGATGCGATATCGATTTTCCTGCTGTCGCGGAGAACAATCGAGCAGTACTTCCTGCAGTTCTTCGACCGCACCGGTATCAATGATGGCGAATTTGCCGTTCTTCAGCCGGGAATGGCTCTGCCCGCTTAAGATCAACCGCTGGATTTCCGCGGCGGAAAATTTCTCTCCACTTCCTGATTTGAACGCCACATCAAGGTCAAACCATTGTTCCCCCGAGGAAGTGATTTCAAATTGCGGTTCGATTCGTTCGAGGTTTTGTGAAGCGCTTCGCTCCAGCCGCTCTTCCATCGTCACCTTCCACTCTTTTTCGAGGCGGTAATAGTCGCGCGCGAAAAAGGTCAGGACCGTGCTTTGTCCCGCCAGTTGGAAAGTCCCCTGGTCATGCGGCCCGGTAAAACCGGCGCGGAGCAAACGTTGAACGGCATTCTGTTCGAGTTGCAGGTCACGTGTTCCATAGCGCAACGGCGACGATGGATCAGCCATCCACGCCGAAGCGTTTTCATCCTTCACCCCGGCGGTCACCGTTTTGCCCCCGTAATTGAAATGCAATTTAGCCTGCAGGTTGGCCACCCCCCCGCTCAGTTCCAAGTGAATCCGCGGCTGGGCCTGGACGAGTTCAAAATCCTCCAGTGTGAAGTTCGACTGGATCTCGCAACTCTGCGCCAGCGCTGGCCAATCCTGGCTGAGGAATTGCGGGATGACTTCCCGCGGCAGTCGAACTGGACGATTTAACAACTCGCGCGCGTTCCTCGGCAGCAGGACCGGTCGGAAAACGTTTGCCTGGAGTATCCAAATTTGCTCCGTGCCATAAATCAGCCCCGAATCCGGAATGTTGTTTTGGATTGCGAGTTGAATTTCTCCCGACTTCTCCAATGTCGCCTGAAGCGATAAGTGTAACGGCTCGCGAGAAATCTCCAGGGTCGTCGACTTTCCAATTGTAGCGCGAGGATGCCCCTCCAGAGCTTTTAATACCGTTGCCAGTTCAGCGCTGTTCAGCATCAGCATCCCCGGCGTATCGCCCCCAATTTTTTCGATGGCATCCAACAGGGGCAAATCTTCCTCACCAAAATTGTATGCGACACTTTTCGGAACGGCATTAAGCGGCATTCTTCCGTTGGCCAACTTCGCCTCGATATAAAGCATGACTTTTTTCGAAAGCGCCTGGGCAAGGTTGGGAGGAAAAATCACGTAAAGCTCAATGGATTCGCCTGCGCCATTTTCCCCTCGTTGGATGCGCTTATATGCTTTGGCGGGGGGCAGTTCCGTAGATTTCGGTAACGGAGTTTTCGTGGATTCCGGCGGAGGGGGTGGATTCTTTGCGCGAAGCCAGTGCAGCCCAACCGCAACGGAATGCGCACACATCGTCCCCCAGCTTCGCGAAGCGCGGCAGGGGCACAAATTTTCAATATCAAACGCGTCCTTGATTACGAAGCCGCACCGCATCGATGAGCTGCCATCCTGTACAACGCCCTTGAGCACAGGTGGTTCCCACGCGGACGAAATCACCCGTTCACCCGCCAGCATGGCCCGAGCCTGTTTGATCACATCCCAGCCCGCGATCTTCGCCAGAAAACTCTCATCCAATTTGACTGAACTCATCAAAAACTCTCACCTCCAAACATGTTCCTCAGCAGTTCTCCTATGCTTAAACAAACCTTCCACGTATAGCGAAAAACAGGCTCGTTTCTGATACCGCAAACCTTTCCCTCATTTACTGTAAACCTCGCTATTGTGAAATCGAATCCACTCATCTCCTCCAACGTTGCGTCGAGCCTGCTCATGGGAATCTTCCTGTGTTTCAATGCTCCCGCGCAGATCTCTGTCCAATCGTATGAAACTCCCACCTGCATCGATTTTGAAACGACCGAAATCCGAGTCTCACGAGGCTCTAGTAACGTAGTCGTGAATCTTGTTCGGACGGGTGAATTCCGCGATTACACCCGGGTCGATTTCCAAACCGAGGCTGGCACCGCAAAAGAGAATGAAGATTTTCGCGCTACGGGTGGAACGCTGGTGTTCCAACCGGGCGAAGGGTACAAATCCATTCTCATCCCATTAAATACAAACAGTCCGGCGACGGGCGGCGAAACCTTCCGCATTCTCCTGAGCACTTCCAGTCGAAATACGATTCTTGCTCATCAAAGTGGGACCATCCTGATCGAAAGCGTCGGCATCAGCAGTGCGATGCGGTTGGCAATCACGAAAGGGGAGGGGAATTCCATTCATCTCACCTGGCCCAAATCGACCACCCGCTATCTATTGGAACGCGCCAGGGCTTGTGGTCAGGAGTGGCAAGCTGTCGAGGTTGAACCGACCCTGGTCGATTCCCATTACTCTCTCGATCAACCCCAGACGGTTCCCGGAACAATCTACCGCTTGCGCGCACAATAACCTCGGAAGGTCTCCGCGATTAAAGTTGCTCAGCGATCAGGTCGTAATCGGTATGGCCGACAATTTTCACACGCGCAAATTGGCCCGGAGCCAGGTCGCCATT
>JBQCGE010000381.1:0-5821 GCA_051955955.1 Verrucomicrobiota bacterium | reverse complement strand
CTTTATATTTACGATAACCGGGTGGTGGAGATCACAAAAGGGATGAAACCTTCCGCTCGTGGCGAACTGGAAATCACTGACGTAAACGTAGAGTATTTGCGTGAGGGAAAGCTTCGGGTTCATCGGCTGAATCGCGGGTTTGCCTGGCTGGACGCAGAAACGAGTAGCAGTTTGCATGAAGCCAGCGCCTACGTTCAAACAATCGAGAAACGACAGGGAATTAAAATTGGCTGCCCGGAGGAGGCGGCATTCCGCCGGGGGTTCATTTCCTTGCGAGAGTTTGATGGCTTAATCTCGGGCATGCCCAATTGCGAGTATCGCGACTATTTGGTGCAGGTCGCAAAAGATGCCAAACGAGGTTAAAGGCCTCACACCCCTTCTATACCATGGGTTTTTGGACTTTCCTTTTTTGGTGATTCCCGGGATAACTTCGAAAACAATTTAATAATCTAAAACGGGGTTTCGCTTGCGTTCTAAATATCCAAAAATTGTCCTGGCGATTTGTTCGGTTCTCAAACTGAGCGGAGCA
This sequence comes from Verrucomicrobiota bacterium, assembly GCA_051955955.1. Taxonomy (GTDB): domain Bacteria; phylum Verrucomicrobiota; class Verrucomicrobiia; order Limisphaerales; family SXQI01; genus DASVNK01. The sequence continues at coordinate 5,292 of JBQCGE010000381.1, read as the reverse complement.
GATGTTGGAGATGCCGTACTTCCGATTGAGCCCGGAACTGGGCCGCAGGAGACTAGCGTTTCAGATCAGCTGTCTCGCGCTTTAGCTCCTAAGCCGGAACTTTCTCAAACAGCACCAAACCTTGGAGGCACTGAGACACAGGCGGTCGGCCAAGTACAACCGCCTTCGTTCTTCGCCGCGCCTCCCCGAGCTGCCTCTTCGGCCTTACTATCGTCCGCCCTTGATGACCTCCTGGCACCCCAGGCCACCGTTGAGAACCCAAAGAAGTTTGGACCTTTTTATGCGACGTTCAGAGGTAATTATACACTGACCTACGCAACAGGATTGCTTCGAGGCCCAAATGGAAGTGAGACGACGCTGGAGCATCGGCTATCACCGGGAATTACCCTTCAATCCCGGCACTTGACTCTCGATTATAGTCCTAGCCTAAGCTACTACTCAAAGGGATCTTACCAGGATACGGTAAATCATAACGCATCCATCCACGGTAACTTTGGGTACGACAAATGGCAGTTTAATCTCGGTTACAGCCTTTCCATAGGATCATCACCGTTGGTGGAAACAGCAACTCAAGCGGATTTCGAACAGCATAACCTATTCGCGAGCGCGGCTTATCAATTTAGTCAAAAAACATCTTTCGATTTCACGCTGAGCGACTCTATTCAACAAACAAGTGGTTTCAACGGCGCTCAAACGGTGTCTTCCATGAATTGGTTGAACTATCGGATAGCTGACCGGACGGTAATAGGAGCCGGAGTTGGCGGAGGATATTCGGACGTGGATAACGGCTCTGATATGAGCTTTGAGCAAATTCAGGGGCGTATCTCATGGACTCCCGGAGATAAGTTCAGCATGAGCGCGAATGGAGGTGTCGAGATCCGCCAATTTTTAGCCATCAATGGGGCCCCCGACCTGGTAAGCCCAACAATGGGTGCTGTTGCAAATTACTACGTTTTCAAATATACCTCATTAAGCTTAAATGCAAACCGAGGCGTCAGTACATCACTATTTCAGGATCAAATAACTGAAAATACAGAAGTCAGCGCTGGCATTGGACAACGTTTTTTAGGGCATTTACATTTCTCCTTAACCGGTGGGTTGCGCAAGGTTGATTATAAAAGCTCTTCTACACTTTTTTTAGCCAACCGGTCTGACGATGTAACATTCATCACATCAGCTTTAAGTACTCGTTTTCTGAAGCATGGGAACTTATCGCTTGCATATTCCCGCAATGAGAATGATTCAAGCCAAAATGGCTTCAGCTTTACAAGCAATCAGTACTCATTTCGTATTGGATTCAGCTTCTAACTCAACGAACTCTGCAATACCAGATCAAATCGGTCTCCTCAAAGTTGTCCCACGTTCTGCTCATTCAATCTCCCGACGCGGTTGGGTTGGTTCACAGGGTTACGGATGTTCTCTCGTCTCATGATCTGAATATTGTTTCAAATGATGAGTTTGTGGATCCGGAGACGGCCCGCTTTTTCATGCGAACGGAATTTACCGGCGCAGTTGAACCAAAAGAAATTCTCGATGAAATTCGCTCGCGAATTTCGGAGAAAGTTGATGGTGCCGAAGTTCGCATTGCTCCGAATACCCCAAAGCGGATTGTTATTCTTGCTGGCAAAGAGCCTCATTGTCTGGGCGACCTGTTGATGCGCCATTGTAATGGCGAACTGCTCGCGAAGATTGAGGCAGTCATCAGCAATCACTTTGAATTAGCTTCGCTGGCCCGCCGCTTTGATATCCCTTTCCATCACATTGAGGTGAAATCGGAAGATCGACTGGCTCATGAGGAGACGATTCAAAGTGTTTTGCAGAGTTACCGGCCCCAATATTTGGTCCTCGCGAAATATATGCGAGTGCTCAGTCCAGATTTCGTAAAAGCTTACCCCAACCGAATTCTCAATATTCACCACTCCTTTTTGCCAGCCTTTATTGGTGCTCAACCATATCGCCAGGCCTACAACCGTGGCGTGAAAATCATTGGGGCAACCGCCCATTTTGTTACTGAACTCTTGGATGATGGCCCCATCATCGCCCAAAGCGTCATTCCGGTGACGCATGCGCACACAGCAAAATCCATGGCGCATGAGGGACGCGAAATCGAAAAGATCGTCCTTGCGCGAGCGCTCTCCCTGGTGCTGGAAGAAAGGGTATTTGTATGCGGGCGTAAAACGATTATCTTTGAATAAATTTAGCTTCAGCACATTTATACACTCCGCCACGGCAGATAATCGAACCGAACAGACAAAGACACACCAGTTTTCCCCGTAAAACACGCAGAACACACACAAAAACACGCAATTATTGAGAATTTAACTGAATGGGCTCCATGAATTTAGTTGTAACTGGCGGTGCCGGTTTTATCGGCAGCAATGTCATTCACCACATTATCAACGATCCACAGATCGAGAAACTGATCAACCTGGATTGCCTCACATATGCGGGTCACCTCGCAAACTTGAAAGGCGTTGATACCCACCCGAAATATGTTTTTGAAAAATCCGATCTCCGCGACAAGGAAGCTGTCCGCGCGATTTTCAATAAACATAAAGTTACTCATGTAATGCATCTCGCCGCGGAGTCCCATGTGGATCGCTCCATCAGCGGGCCCGGTGACTTCGTTACGACGAACATTGTTGGCACCTTCAATCTCCTGGAATGCTGTCGCGAGTTTTGGCTTGGCTCCCCTGCTCCTTCGACTCACCGTTTTCATCACGTCTCGACTGACGAAGTTTATGGCAGCCTCGGCGCGACTGGCTATTTTACAGAGAATTCCCCTTACGCTCCAAACTCCCCCTACTCAGCCAGCAAGGCCTCGAGTGACATGCTGGTGCGCGCCTATCATCATACTTATGGGCTGAACACCGTCATTACCAACTGTTCGAATAATTATGGTCCTTATCAATTTCCCGAAAAACTGATACCCGTCGTAATTCAGAAGCTGGTTCAACGGCAGCCCATTCCAGTGTATGGCGATGGAATGAACGTTCGCGATTGGCTCTACGTGCGGGATCACGCCGAAGCACTCTGGCAGGTATTGCAGCGCGGGAAAGCCGGTGAAACCTATAATATTGGCGGACATAATGAATGGGCCAATATCAATATTGTTAATTTGATGTGCGACTTGATGGATGAAGTCCGGCCGGACCTTGGCGGCAATTCCCGCAAGCTCATTTCATTTGTTAAAGATCGGCCTGGCCATGATCGCCGTTATGCAATTGATGCCACGAAAATGAAGCAGGAATTAAACTGGAAGCCCGCTTACACGTTCGAGAGCGGTATCCGCGAGACTGTGAAGTGGTATCTGGAGAATACGGATTGGGCCAGAACGGTTCTAGAGGATTCCAAAAATCGTTAACCAGGAACGGGATTCGGCAGAGGCATTTTGCAGAGCTCGGTTCAAGTCCCTGGATCGAGCCTGTCTGTCGTCATTCGATAAGCACTAGCGCCCCAAATCAACGCTGTTGATTTGCTTCTATATCCCAATGGCGCATCTTTTCATCTCGCTTATGAGTTTAGGAACTACCGAGAATACATTCTCTCACCAGGAGAAAACGGCTGTTCCATCCCCCGCATTCGGCCTCCGGAACTATCGCCCGTTTTTAATTGCTTCGGGGTTGCTGCTATTGCTTTTCTCAAAGCCGCTCTGGGAATTGTTCCGATTTTCAATGAAGACGGAGCTTTTCTCTCATGTCATATTAATTCCCTGCATCTCCTTTTATTTCGTTTGGCAAAAAAAAACGAAACTCCCCCACCCTGCGCCCAATTCGCCGGGGCTTGCCGCAGCTTTTGCAATTCCAGGCGTTATTGCAGCATCACTTTACTGGATCCCTTCCTTTTCCGAGCAATTCTCGATTGCGGATCGTCTTAGCTTTTCGACGCTTGCTTTTGTCCTCCTTTTTTATGCCGTCTGCGTCGGAACTCTGGGCCTCAACTGGATGCGGTCGAATATCTTCGCGCTCGCATTTCTCCTCTTTTTTATTCCGTTCCCTGATGGAATGACCAATGCACTGGAGATTGCTTCGCAAAATGCATCGGCAAACACTTACGGATGGATGATGGATGTGACCGGTGTCACTTATTTTCGTCAGGGCCTGGTGTTTGGTCTGCCTAATTTAAACATTCGCGTGGCGCAGGAATGCAGCGGCATCCGCTCCAGCGTCGTTCTCTTTATTGTCAGCGTTATTGCAGGCCAGATGTTCCTCCGATCGAATTGGAAACGGGTCCTGTTCACGCTCTGCGTGATTCCATTGGGCATCGCGCGCAACGGTTTCCGAATTTATGCACTTTCCATGCTTACCGTCCATTGGGATCCGGATGTGATTAATGGTCCTTTGCATCACCAGGGTGGTCCTGTGTTTTTCGTTCTTTCATTAATTCCATTTTTTGCCTTGCTATTGTTCCTTTGGAAAACGGAAAATCGCAAAGGCAATAAAAAGCTCCGCGCATCATGAGAAGGCCGTTTCAACAAATTTTAATCACGAGTTTGGCGATTCTTTCGATCTTTGCCCTGGCAGGCTGCGGGGTTAAAGCAAAGTTGCGGAAGGCGCTCCCCAGGGCCAATGCCTTTTACGAGAAAAAAGATTACGAGAATGCCCGTCTTGAGTACCTGAACGCCCTCCGCGTGCAACCTCAGAACCCGGAAATTTTTGCGCGATTAGGAATCATCTATTTCGATCGCGGCGAATATGCAGTTGCGGCTCCTTATCTGGCTCATGCCCGTCAGTTAAATACCACCAATCTCACTGCACGCGCTAATTACGGCGTGCTGATGTTGAACCAGGGCAAAGTAAAGGAAGCCAGGGCTGAGGCAGACACGATCTTAAAGGCGAACCCAACCGATAGCGAAGGTTTGCTGCTGCTGGCGAATTCGATACAAGACACCAACGAGATTCGTGTCGCACAAGCAAATTTTGAAAAGTTGCTCCAGAGCAATCCGACAAACGCTTTCATCCATCTTGCCAATGGAAGTCTGCATTTCAAGGCTCGCGACCTGGGTGTAGCCAAGTCGGAGTTATCCAAAGCCGTTTCACTCGCTCCAAATGAGCCCCGGTTTCACCTTGCGCTGGCCACTCTCCACGCGGTTCTTAATGAAACGAACAGCGCTGATGCTGAATTCAAGGCTGCCGTCGATCTCGCTCCAGCTAAATCACCTGAAGCGATTCGTTGGGCTGAATACAAGTTAAGAATCGGGCAGGTTGATGCCGCTAAAAAGATTTTGACTGAGCGGGTTGAGAAAGCGCCGGATTACACCCCCGCCTTATCCACACTGGTCGATATCACCAT
>JBQCGE010000380.1:0-3175 GCA_051955955.1 Verrucomicrobiota bacterium | reverse complement strand
GGCCTTTTTGTACATTTGTCTTCACCGTGCCCGTCCGGTCTTGGTCAATAAGATTTTTGGCAAAGTGCAAATTTTCAGCGCCGCCGCAATGGGCTTCATGCACGGCACAAACGACGCACAAAAGACCATGGGTATCATTGCTCTTGCTCTTGTCGCTGCCACGTCCAATGGGGTCTTCGACAAACTGCCCCATTGGCTGCAATTTCTCCATACACCGCCACCGGCCCCTGGGCACAGCGTTCAAATTGCAGTATGGATCAAAGCAATGTGCGCACTGACCATGGCCGCCGGAACCGCGGCGGGCGGTTGGCGAATCATCAAAACCCTCGGAAAGAAAGTCGTGAAGCTGCAGCCGATTAACGGGTTCGCCATTGATACTACTTCTTCACTGGTGATTTTTGCCGCCACTCATTTCGGCATTCCCGTCTCCACAACTCACAATGTTTCCGCCGCCATCATGGGTGTAGGTGCCGCCAAAAAGCTGAACGCCATTAAGTGGACAACCGTCGAACGGATCGTCTGGGCATGGATCTTCACATTGCCCGTCAGCGGTTTGATCGCCTTTCTCCTGCTGGAAGGAATCCGGCTCCTGAAACAGATTGGTTAAGCCGCAAATTATTTGCTGCTACACCCGCTTTTTGAACAGGTAATTTGTACGACTTTGCCGTCGTCCGGTTACCTGTTCATCCGTTCAAAAGCATTTTGGCCATCCCGCTGTACTGCGCTGGAATTTTATGCGGTTTGTTGATCATGAAGTTTCTCATCACCGCCTGAACCCATTCCCGCGAAGCACGCGCCCGTTTAATCGTAACAAAATCCTCCCCCCCTCGCTGGCTTAGCTCATACTCATCGATCATCACCGTCAGCCTTTCCTTTTCTCCTTTGAGCATCACGTGGAACTCCACAGTTCGGGCCTTCGAGTTTATCTTGAAGTCGAGCAACTCCCCATAATCAGCCAATTCCCGTGCGAGCCAGCGCTCAACTGCGATCGATGCACCGCTGTCCTTCACCTGGTTTAATGCTCCCATTACCTTGTCCGTCCAATTCATGACTTACAGTAGCACAGGTTCTCCATGCAGAAATTACTACTTACCGCTTGAAATGCATCTCGCGTTCAGGCCAAATGCCACCTTTAAGAATGACGCTATGACCCTGGGTGACATTCTACAAACTGAACAGATCATAACCGAACTGAGCGCCACAAATCGCTGGGAAGCGATTGACGAACTCATCGGCCGACTCGTGGAGTGCGGCAAAATCAAACCCGAAAATCGGGAACAGATCGCCGCTGTCGTGAAAAAACGCGAAACTTCCATGAGCACCGGCATTGGATTTGGCATTGGCATTCCCCACGCCTCAACCGACCTTATTTACGAAGTCGTCGGCGCATTTGGCCGCAGTTCCAAAGGTGTGAATTTCGACGCCCTCGATAATCAGCCCGTTCATCTCGTAATGCTCTTCCTGGTTCCCCAGGGCCAATTCCAGAAGCACCTGCACACACTGGCCAATATTGCAAAATTGCTTCATAACAAAGATTTCCGTGCCGCGCTCGAACAAGCTCCGGACGCCGAGACCATGATGAAAATCATTCGGAACCCGCAAGGCTCAGCGCCAGCATAAAGTCCCCGATATTTTTAAGTCCCTTTGGAATTTCGCCGCTGCAGCGGCAAAATACTTGTTTGCTTTTGGTTCACGCGTAATTTTCTACCCCTGTGCTTTACAAGAAAATCGAGGAGCAACTTCGTTTCGCTGTGCAAAAGGTCATGCCGGATGCAAATCTGGCTTCCGTCCAGGTGCGCCCCTGCCCCGATCCGAAGTTTGGTGATTACCAGAGCAATTCCTTAATGGCCCTGGCCAGGGAACGGAAAATGAACCCGCGGCAACTGGCAACACAGGTCATGACCGAACTGGATGTCGCGCAATGGGCCGATGCGGTGGAAATCGCGGGCGCTGGATTCCTCAATTTTCGCGCAAAGAAATCAGCAATGGCTGATCTCCTTAAAACAGCTTTCCATGGCGAACATTTGTTTTTCGATTACACGCCCGCGCCCCGCACGATCGTCGTCGATTTCAGTTCACCAACCGTCGCCAAGCCCATGCACGTGGGCCACATCCGTTCAACCATTCTCGGCGACGCCATCAGTCGCATTCTTCGCCTGCTCGGCCACAAAGTCATCACTGATAACCACATTGGCGATTGGGGCACTCAATTCGGCAAACTCATCGTTGGCTGGAAACGTGACCTGGACCGTCACGCGCTCGAAACTGATCCGCTCGGTGAAATGGAGCGCCTCTATAAAAAGATAAACTCCGAATTCGAAACCGATCCCGAGACAGCTAGCCTCGCCCGCCGCGAACTGGTAAAGCTTCAGGAAGGTGACCCTGAAAATCGCGCCATCTGGCAGGAGATGATCACCCTTTCCCTCCGCGAATTCGAAAAAATCTATAAACGTCTCGGCGTTAAATTCGACTATATCCTCGGCGAAAGTTATTATAATTCCGCTCTCAAAGGTCTTGTCCAACGTCTCCGCGATATCGGCCTCGCCAAAAAATCCGAAGGTGCTACCGTCATCTTTTTTGATGATATCCCTGAGCTGAAGGAAAAACCCGCGATCATTGAAAAAAGCGATGGCGGCGCAAACTACACCACCACTGATCTCGCCACACTTGAGTATCGACTAGAAACCTGGCAGCCGAACGAAATCGTTTACGTCACAGACGCTCGCCAGCAACTCCATTTCAAGGAACTCTTCACCATCTTCCGCCGCTGGATGCCCAACGCGCCCGTACATCTGAGTCATGTTTATTTCGGCATGATCCTTGGGCCCGACAACAAGCCTTTTAAAACTCGCACCGGCGAAAACATCAAGCTCACCGACCTCCTCAACGAAGCGGAAGAACGCGCGCTCGCGGTTGTTACCGAAAAAAATCCCGAACTCCCCGAATCGGAACGCCGGGAAATTGCCCGCGTCGTCGGAATTGGCGCGGTGAAATACTCTGACCTCCTGCCAAACCGCCAAAGCGATTACGTCTTTAACTGGGAAAAAATGCTCGCGCTCAACGGGAATACCGCGCCCTACCTCCTCTACGCCTACACACGCGTTCAAAGCATCTTCCGAAAAGCTGAAGCCACCCTAACTCCCGGCGAATCCCTCGAACCCCAATTTGAATTAAG
>JBQCGE010000379.1:0-3342 GCA_051955955.1 Verrucomicrobiota bacterium | reverse complement strand
AAGTGGATTGTGAAAACCCTGATCCAGGTCGCGTTACGCTCCGTCGCCTGAACCGCACCGAATATAATAACACCATCCGAGACCTGATCGGCGTCGATTTTCATCCTGCTGATGATTTTCCCGCCGATGATGTCGGTTACGGCTTCGACAACATCGGCGATGTCCTTTCCGTTTCGCCAGTGCTTTTCGAGAAGTATCTCGCGGCCGCAGTCAAAATCACCGATGCCGCGATCGTTGTGGGCGGGCCAAAGTTGAGCGGGCCGACCATAAAATTAGAGGCAGAAAAAATGGAATCGACTGCCGATGGAGGCCCTTACGGAAAGAATTTCGCCATGTCGCTGATGCGCGAAGGCGAGGTGCATACGAATATCAGCATTTCCACTCCAGGTGATTACTTCATTCGAGTCCGCGCTTTCGGCCAGCAGGCCGGTTCGGAACTTCCAAAATTGGCCCTAAAAATTAACGACCAGCCAATCAGCACGAACTCAATCAGCGCTCTGGAAAACGCACCCGAAACCTTCGAGATCAAAACTGCGTTGAAACCGGGCGAAACTAAAATTGCAGCGGCTTACATCAATAATTTCCGCGACCCAGACAATTCCAATCCCGACCTGCGCGACCGTAATCTTTTCATTGATTCCATTGAAGTAGTCGGCCCGCTCGCGATTCAGCCATTGCCGTCGTCACACAAAAGGGTTTTTTTGAAGAATCCGAATAAGCCGAACGAGCGCTTTTCACCAAAAGAGATACTGGAACGTTTCGCTACCCGTGCTTTCCGCCGACCTGTTGAGACAGACGAACTCGACCGCATTCTTTCCATTTTCAACACTGCGCAAAAGGATGGTGAACCGTTCGAGCAATCGATTAAATACGCCATTCAGGCTGTGTTGGTGTCGCCTCACTTTCTGTTCCGTGGTGAATTCCTCCGCCGCCCGGATGATCCGAAAGCGGTTCAAAACATTGATGAATACGCCCTCGCCACCCGGCTTTCTTATTTCCTCTGGAGCACCATGCCCGATGACGAGCTTTTCTCCCTCGCGCGGAAGAAATCACTCCGTAAAAATCTCGATAAACAAATCACTCGCATGCTCAAGGATCCGCGCAGCAACGCGCTCGTGGATAACTTCGGTGCTCAATGGCTGCAAATCCGAGGACTCGATTCCGTCAGCCCCGCCCGGGAAACCTACCCGGAATGGGATAACGATCTGCGTCAGGCCATGGAACAGGAAACCAAATTATTCTTTGGCGCAATCTTTCGTGAAAACCGCAGCGTGCTCGATTTTCTCGATGCCGATTTCACATTCGTTAATGAACGCCTCGCCCGCCACTATGGCATTTCCGGCGTGAAAGGTGAGCAGTTTCAAAAGGTAAGCCTCAAGGGAACAGGCCGTGGCGGGTTGCTCACCCAGGGTAGCATTCTCACCATCACTTCCAACCCGACCCGCACCTCGCCAGTCAAGCGCGGCAAATGGGTGCTTGATAACATCCTCGGCTCCCCTACTCCGCCGCCCCCACCCAACACGCCGGAACTTGGAGAAGTGAAGGAGGCTAAAGGTTCTCTCCGGCAACGCATGGAGCAGCACCGGGAGAACCCAATGTGTTTCTCCTGCCACTCTCGAATGGATCCAATTGGTTTCGGCTTCGAAAACTTCGACGGGATCGGCGCTTATCGTGAAATGGATGGAAAATTTCCCATTGATCCCTCCGGAAAATTAGTCTCCGGCCAAAAATTTTCCGGGCCTGCGGAGTTGAAAGGTGTCTTGCTGCAATATAAGAAGGAAGAGTTTCTCAACTGTTTCACCGAAAAACTGCTCACGTATGCCCTCGGTCGGGGAATTGAATATTACGACAAGTGCACAGTGGAAAAAATCGTCGCTGAAATGCCTGCAAACGAATATAAGTTCCACTCGATTATTCGAAGCATAATTGAATCAGTGCCTTTCCAAAAGCGCCGTGGAGAAGAACCAAAGCTCGCTTCTAATTAGTTTGCTTATCCCCCAGTTGAAACTTTAAGAACCCGGTTCCTGCCAGGCCCGACTGGCCCACGCTGTAAATTTTAAATTCATCATCGGACACGAATTCATAGGTCAGCGGTTGGCCAGATGCGAAGATATCCACCGGCACGGTTTGCAAATAACCTGGGACCAGTTGCTGCAACTGATGGGGCCTCCCCCCTTTTTTACTCCGATATAACTCGCTTGCAATTGCACATCGTAAAATCTCCACCTGAGTCCGCAAGGTGGCTTCGTTTTGGATCATGGAACTTATAATATTTGCCCCGCTCCTGCCTCCACCTGCAATATATCCCGCCTGGTTCAAAAGAAGATTGCCCCATCGGCCACTAACAACCGAGCTAAAGTCGCGCTTACTCTCCTCCAGCAGTCCAGTCAATTGATCCAGGTAAATGGAAAAACGCTTCGATTGGTTGCCTGATAACCACGACACAAAATTCAATAACGCCATCTCCATGTTGGCTGCTTTATTTCCTGAATAAGCTTTTTCAAATTCGATGATTTTAGCTCGATGAACCGCTATAGTTTCTGCGAAATAATCATCCTTATCGAGCGCCTTAAGTTCCCTTTGAAATTCCTGAAGTGTCTTTTCATCGAATTTCATCCGTGCCAAGGCAGCCTGGTACGCATCTCGAAACACGTTGATTGTCACGGAGCAAACCCATTGCCCGTCCGTTTCCCGGACCTGCCGCAAAGTTCCAGCAAGCGCCAGGGTGGAAGACAGGTCTGCCACCACGCGCTCCTGCTCTCCACCTGTTAATTGCTCCTTATCATCCAACAATCGGAGCGCGTCGGCTAATTCCGCTTTCATAAATTCAGGCAACGCGTATATGCTATAGTCCTGGCGACTCTCACCGCCTTCCACAACCCGGCTCGCATTCGGGTAATTGATCAGGCTTTGGATCGCATCCAGCACCTTTTTATTATTTTTTAAAAGTAAGTTGATGCTGCTGCCCAGTTCGCCAGTTGGAACCCTCGAGTCTCCCGCCCAAAGCCTTTGTAGATCTTTATGTGGCATGTTTACCATATTTATGGCACCTGCATTTTTTAATATAAGATACGCATTCTGCTCAGGTGGAACCACGGGCAGGTACTTACCGACTTCCTGCAAGGATGCCGGTTCGCCCTTGGCCCGAATTTGCACCAACCGCTGCTCCAACTCTCTTTTCCAGAGGTACTCCCTGCCCGTGACGATTATCATCAAAATCATCAATACTAAAACACTGAGGCTTGGAATGGGATGCTTCCACACGAACGAGGGGACGAGGCGGGCTAACGCTGCGGAACGAGTTCGAAAAAGATAATTTCGCAGGATCGTTCCTACGCCAGT
>JBQCGE010000378.1:0-5067 GCA_051955955.1 Verrucomicrobiota bacterium | reverse complement strand
GAACCAACTGCCTGGCAATTTGCCAGCAATCTGACTCTGACCAACGGTGCGCAATTCTATATTGACTTGACGGCAACGAACCGCGTCCAGCGCTACTATCGTGCGACTCTGCTCCCGTAAGAGGGGACTTTCGCGCAACACGCCTGCTGGCCTTCACATAGAGCGATTTGGAAGGTGTGTAATTTCGAAGGTTGTATGCCTGGCAAATTCAGGCAGAGGGCAGATGCGCCGCCCTTACTTCGGAGCCTTGAAAATTCGCGCGGCGTTTTCGTTGGCGGGGAGGAGTTCGCCTTTGGTTAGAATTTCGTGAAAGGCGCCGTTTCGCCATGCGCGCATTTGGTAGAGGGTTGCGAAGGTCCAGGTAGGGGCAGCTTCGCCCTGGCCGCCGACGAGTTCGCTTCCGCGGCGGACGTTGTCCTGCATCCATGCTGGGAGGAAGAGATGGAAGGGATTGCGCGTGACTTCGCCCACATGAAAGGAAGTTCCAGCGACGAGATCAGCAACTTCTCCGATCGTGGATTCGACCATCAAATTGGGTTGGTTGTTTTGGCCCCAGAATTCGGTTTCAATGGTTATGACATCCGCTGAGGGGATTTGCGCCAGGGCATCCGTAACGAGCAGGTGTGTTCCAATGTGGCTGCTGTTCCAATCGTGGGCATGGGGGAAAAAGATGACGCGGGGTTTTTCCCGTTCAAGTATGGTGCGAATGATGGCGACGGATTCAGCCCAGAAGGCAGGATCGGTGTTGCGCGTTTTTTCATTTACGCGCTCAAGTCCGCCGGGGCGTGTGGTGATGAGGTCAAAACCGATGAACTCGCAGGCTTGTTGCAATTCCTGGAGGCGCTCGGCTTGCCGCTCCTTTTTGCTGCCCTGGGTTACCGCTACATTGATGACCCTCATTTTGGCCTGGCGGAGGAGGCGCAGTGGCAACGCACCGATGATGCATTCGTCGTCAGGGTGAGGGGAGAAGATCAAAGCTTTCTCCGCGGCCGCAGAAAGGGTGGGTCGCTGCGCGGGGGGGAAACCGCCCAGAGGAACGGCTTGCCCTTTTTGGTAGCATTGGGCGTATTCGGAAACGAAGTTGGTATAGGGTTGCATAGTTCGCGTTACGGCGGGTGATTGAATCAGGGGATCGCGTGGTGTTCGAGATTAAATTTTTTCGTGAGCATGGGCGGGATAAGGAGTGTCGAAGGAGCGTGAATATTGCGATTTTTCCGAACGTCCTATTGGGGCGGCGGAACGTGCGATTGAAGTCGCGAACCTTTGTTGGAGGATTACCTCCGGAATGGGCCGCCGGAGTTGCTTTGGGCGGTTTTGTCGCTTGCCTGCAAACGTGTGTAACATAGAGTGGTGAGATGCTAAAAACGCTTTATATGGCTCTGTTCTGCATTCTCTCGCTTGCGAGTGCCTCGGCGCAGTTGCGGGTGGAGGTGAGTTTTGAGCAGGAGACTTATCTGCCGAAGGAGCCGATGAACGCGGTGGTGCGGATTTATAACTCGAGCGGGCAGACGCTGGTGCTGGGCACAAACGAAACGTGGCTGACCTTCTCGATTGAGAATGCAAATGGGGCGATTGTGGAGCAGAAAAAAGTGCCCGATGTGGTTGGGGAGTTCACGCTTCCTTCCGCGCATCGCGCGCGAAAGTTTGTCGATCTGGCAGCGGCATACGACCTGACGAAATTTGGACGTTATTACGTGACCGCGACGGTGCATATCCCGCAATGGAACCAATCTTTTACGAGCTACAAACACGCGGTGGTTGGTATCTCGACCGGGGTCAAACTTTGGGAACGGGCATTTGGAGTGCCGCAGGAGAAAGGCCAGGGGAAGCCGGAAATTCGCAAGTTCCAATTGGTGCAGGCGAATCATTTGAAGGAGTTGAGCCTGTTCGTGCGGATTACTGATGAGAATGATTCGTACACCTTTGATATTTTTCCGCTGGGGCCGTTGATGGGGCTTTCCCGTCCGGAACCGCAAATGGATCAATGGAGCAATTTGCATGTGCTTTACCAGGATGGGGCGAGGTCGTTCCGTTATACCGTCATCATGCCTGATGGAATGATTTTAACCCGGCAAAGCTGGGAGATTGAACAGAATAGCAGGCCGCAACTTGTATCGGGAGAGGATGGCAGGATCAAAGTGGCAGGAGGGGTTCGCCGCGTAAGTGCCTCGGACTTGCCACCGCCTGAATTGCTAAGCGAGAAATCAGTGGCTGAGAATTCGCTCCCGGAAGCCGTGAGCCAGCCTGAGTCGAAGCCGGAGAAGTCCAAGAAGAATGGGAAGAAAAAAGGTAATTGAGACATGCGCCTGCAAATGGGCAACGTTGGCTTTGCTGCTTGGGCTGGGGCAGCTCTGTCTTTTTGCGGAAGGTTTCATTCTTCATCTTAAAAACGGTGATCGGTTGAGCGGTGAAATTACCGCTGAAACAACGAACCAGGTTACGCTTACTAATTTGTTTCTCGGTACCATGCACGTGCCGGCAAATGAAATTCTCAAACGCGAACCTTTGCCGAAAGCGGCTGCGCCAGCCACAGCTCCAAGCGGGATCATCACGAACGCGCCTGCGTTAACGGTGACTCCGCCCGCAACGAATACGGCGCTGCAGGTTAATCTTGTAGCGAGCACCAACGCGCCCGCGGCAGGCGGGACCAACACGGTTGCATCCACCAGCACGAACAAGACGGAAGTGGCCTCAGCGGCCAAGGCAAAGGAAGAGGAAAAGAAGAAAAAGAAAGAGGAGGAAAAGAAGAAACCGATCGAACCGGCCAACCTTGAAGCCCAAGCAATCGCCGCCACTCCAAAGTATTGGCAGCACCAGGTGCAGTTCGGCTTGAACATGCGGTTCGCCACTAAAGATCAACAGGAACTTCTCGTGCTCGAAAAGTCCACTTACGCGAAGCCTCCTTTTCGCCACATTTTTGATCTTAATTTTACGTATGGCAAAACGGAGGGAGTCCGTTCAGCGAACAAGTTGGCTCTCAGTGAGAAAACTGAGTTTCAGCTCTCGAAAAAGGCATATATTTTCGGCCTTGCCGGTGGTGGTTATGATGAGATTCGGAAGGTGGATGCCCAGTTTGAGATAGACCCTGGTTTCGGGTTTGAAATTTACAATTCCACCAATCATGCATTTGTCTGGAAAACGGAAGGTGGGTTCAACTTCCAAAAGGAATATCGAAGTGACGACACGCACCTGACGACTTACTCGCTGCGATTAGCGGAGATTTTCGCGATGCGTGTTTATGATAAATTGACCACCGATTTGAAACTGGAGTTCTTCCCGAATATGGAGGATTTCGGGGAGTATCGGTTTCGGCTGGAGAATAACTGGCGTTATCCGCTGACTGACCGGCTGTCGCTGGATCTGGTGATTATTGATTTGTACGACACGCTGGCGCCGCCCGATGTGGAGAACAATGATTTGCAGATCCGCTCGACGCTGGGGATAAAATTTTAGCCGATCACCCCAGGTTGATGGAGATGCGAATTACGCGGCGCAGAGGACGGAGCTTCTGGAGCTGAGGAGCGAAAAATAGCTGCGGATTTCGAGGATCTTGGCCACGGCGCTTTCAAGGTCGTTCTGGATAAAATCGTGGTGGCCTGTGCCATTCCAGGGTGATTTAACCAGGATCGAAGTGGCCCCGGCATTCTCCGCTGCTTTGGCATCCTGCCATTTGTCACTCAGGACAAAGCTGTGATCCAGATCGATCTGCCACTTAAAGGAAGCTTCGCGGAAGAGGCCAGGTTTCGGTTTGCGGCAAGGGCAGCGATCCCACTCGTCATGAGTACACATGAGGATTTCATCGAGCGGAAAGGCTTTGGCAATGATGGCGTGCATCATGTCCAATTCGCGGCGGGTAAGATGGCCGCGGGAAATGCCGGGCTGATTCGTCGTGGCGATCAACATGAAGCCGGCGTCTCTTAATGCCTTCAACGGTTCAATGGCAGCCCGGTTGACCTTGAGCTCTTCAACCGTGCGCGGGGAAATCTGGTTTTGTCCTTCAATTTTCGGCAGATTCAGAATCCCATCCCGTTCAATAAATACCGCTGTTCTCATAATGGCACTCGTTAGCAAGTGGTTGGCCAATTTTAGGTGGCATTGATGTTCAAGGGGTTGGAAGGGGTGTTATCAAACTTGATAACCGCAATTCCGCGACTTGTGCATCACTCCACCGGATGGTCCGAATATGAATCGGAATTCGAGCGGGATTCTTAAACCGAAAAAGTTTTAATGGGGCTGGACGCGAGGTTGTAGGCAAGCTGGCTTAAAACAACTCACGAGCGCCAGTCATGCGCTTTTCCATTTCACGGGCGATTGGAAGCGCGCGGGCGAGTGCGTTCCTGTCGGTTTGACCGGGGAAGGATTTCATCTCGACGCGGAGCGCGGCGATTGTGTCGCCATTTCGATCATGGAGGGGGAGAGTGACCATGATTCCCTCGGAAAATTTGCCGGCGTAAGGAATGTTTTTATCGATGACGCTTTGCTCCGCATCACCGCCGAGAGTGCCGATGGTGCTTTCGTCGGTTGCGGCCATGACCTGGAGTTTAGGTTTTTCGGGAGTGGAACCGTAAATTCGCAGGCCGAGCACGCGCGGGTATTGATCCTTCATTTGCTTCACGAGCACATGGGCGAGAGTTTCGCGGGGGGTAAAGGTGACATGCCCATCGGTGAAGTAGCTGACCGAATCCGACTTTGTCCAAAATCCAATCCGACCGCTGGAAAAGCTGTAGTCGGTCGCGGTGGGGATCAGTTGTTTGCCGTTGAGGAGGAATTTGAGGGTATTGCCCTTTGCTTCGACAGCGAGTTCGTGCCATTCACCGGACGGGATTTTCATTTCCGGTCCAATTGGAGCGCTGCGCTGGCCGCCGACAACCTTGAAGAAACGGAACGTGCTCCCTTTGGAGCTGGCGCGCAGGTAATAATAATTACTTTCGTCCTGATAACGGAAAACGATCCCGGCCATTTGCTCCACAACTCCGCCGACATTTTTGAACCGAGTAGTGAATGTGAAGTCGCCGAAAACTTCGTTCGTGTAAACGAGAATGGGATAATGCTCGTCTGTGAGGTCGC
>JBQCGE010000377.1:0-4453 GCA_051955955.1 Verrucomicrobiota bacterium | reverse complement strand
AAATTTTTCCATGAACCTTTTCGCCCCCCTCATCGTTGCTTCCGTGGTTTCTACGATGCTTTCCCGCTATTTTTTTGGGATTCGAACCTTCTATGAGGTTCCTCAATTTGATTTTACGAACCTCGCCCAACTCCCGTGGTTCCTCGTGCTCGGCATCGGTTCCGGTGTTCTCGCCGCCATCTTCCAAAAGCTCCTGCACCAGAGTGAATTGTTGTTTCAAAAGCTCAGGCTGCCGCTCTACGGGCGAATGGCCCTGGGCGGTGTTTTTGTCGGCTTGCTCGCAATATGGTATCCAGCGGTTTGGGGGAATGGCTACGGCGCCATCAATGAAATCCTGCATTACCCGCTGACAATCTGGCTCCTGGTCGGCCTCTTCCTGGCAAAATTCATCGCCATTCTTGCTTCCGTCGGCTCCGGCGCGGTCGGCGGTGTTTTCACTCCAACTTTATTTCTCGGCGCAGCACTCGGGAGTCTCTTTGGAGCGATCCTAAACGCTTTGAACTGGACCAGCCTTCCAATGGGCGCGTTCGCATTGGTCGGAATGGGTAGTGTCCTGGCCGGCACCATTCACGCCCCGCTGCTCGCCATGATCATGATTTTTGAAATCTCTTTAAACTACTCGATCATGCCTCCCCTCATGCTGTCGTGCGCCCTCTCCACCCTGATCGCACGCCGTCTCCATCCTGATTCGGTTTACACCGAACCGCTTCGGCGCAAAGGCATCACCGCCCATCCCGAACTCGAGCGCTTCGGGGAAGCCACCCAAACCTTTGTCGGAGAGATGATGCGGGACCCAATCCCCCCCGTGCGCGAAACAGATAACTTTCAGCAACTCGCCGCGCGATTTCTCACCAACTCAAATAACTATTTGCCTGTAGTCGACGGAAACCATCGATTCCTTGGCGTCGTTGCTCTTCATGACCTGAAGGAATATCTCAACAGTGGAAACGAGATGGATGGAGTAATTGCTTACGACGTGATGCGTCCGCCACCACCCTCTCTCACACCCAATCAAAAATTGGTGGACGCCTTTCCTACCCTGCTCGCGAGCGAACTCAGAAATGTTCCAGTCGTGAACAATAATATTGAGTTTCGCCTCGTCGGCTCGATCCGCCGCTCTGAAGCCTTGAATTTGATTTCCGAGGCAGTGGCCGCTAAGCGAGCTTCATAACCCGAACCACTCGTCCCCGTTTACAGGACGTAATTCAGTCTTTTACTTTTTGGCACTGATCCGCAACGCGTCCTCTGCATGCGCCGTCCATAAAATCGCCTTCATCAGCATCTCCTGAATTTCCGGGTTTTCGAAATTTTTATAATAATGCCCACCGGTATATCCGAAACCGCGACCTCCATTCGCCCGCTCTATAGTCCACCCCACCACTTTTTCCCAATCCTTTTTCTCCGGATCGAATGTGATGATCGGGGTCAGTTTCTTATGCTCATCCGCAAAGCGAAGCTTGAAGTAATATTCCTCTGTAAGCTCCATCGGTTTCATTCCTTCGCAAATCGGGTGTTCAGGACTCGCTGGAAAAACGTTAAAATCGCGATTCTCAATCTTCGAATACCAATGATTCTCGCCTGGGCCGGTTTCATAATCGAAATAGCCGCCAACCCACTTTAGGAACTCTTTCCCTCCCCGGTCCGCAGGGACAATCAACGAATAATGCAGGCACACCAAACCCGCACCGCGGTCCATTTGTTTCCCCAAAAATTTCAACCGATTCCCTATCAATAACGGATCGTTCTTCTCGTCGTGATCCGCCCCGTCCGTGAATAGAACGATAGTATCAGCATCCAGCAGCTTCTCCTGGTCGAATGGCCAGCCTTCGATGAAAACCTCCGCATCAATAAATTCAAAGGTCTTTTCAAACTGCTGCTGCAGCAGCTTCAGGCTCTTCTCATATTCGTGCTCCCCCGGCCCATGGCTTTTCTTGCCTGCGATCATCGCAATTTTCGGAATGTGAGCCGGGACGGGACGCACTTTGATCGCCTCAAGTTCCGATGTCGTTTGGTAAGTCGAAATTCCGAATGGCGCTGCATCCTCTATTTCCCCCGGTCGCATGCTGATCCGCCTCCCCTTGATGTTTGCATTGATCAATTTTTCGCCGTTGATCCATGCTTCAATTTTGCTCTCCGTCACCCGAATCCGAATCTCATACCATTTATTCTTTTCGAATTTCATATACTGGGTCGCTTCGTTCTCGGAAGCATCCATCCCATCGAGGCTCGAAATTCCGACCAGTGAACCGCCCCAACCGCCAGCGATGAAAGTGCAATGCGATTCCTTCACCGGGAATGTGATCCCGCAGAAAAAATCGTCCCCTTCAATTTTTTTCGCCGTTACCAAAATTTCATAATTAATTTTAAAGGGCGCTTCCTTCCGCTTGATGCCCGTTAACGCAAGGCCGGTCCCGATCTCTATTTTCCCATTCTCAACCCGCACCTCACCCCCGCCCGCAAACTGGTTTATTTCCCATCCTTCAAGATTTTTGCCGTTGAATAACGATTGATACTCGTACTTTTCGGCCCCATTGATTCCGAGGCTGATCCCCAACGACATCAGCAAAATAATTAATTTCGTTCTCATCTTTATTCCTCCAGGTAAGGTGAATTCACCAATAATTCCGCAATTTGCTTTACGCTCGCTGTTCCCGTTGTTCCCAGTTCATGGATTACAATTGATGCGGCCAACTGCGCCAACTCCAGCACCTCCCGGGTCGTTCCTCCTCCTGCCAGTCCCGCCACAATATTTGCCGTCACACTGTCACCCGCCCCCACGATATCAATTTCTCCGCGCACCGGCACAGCCTGGACCCGCTCCACCACACCGCCACTCGCCCCAATAATCCCCCGCTCCGCCATTGTAATAAAAACATGCTTCCCAAATCGGCTCGCCAGTTCGACGGCTTTCTCCACAATTTCGTTCACCTCTCCGCCCGAACCGGTCAAATTTTCGAACTCCGCGGCATTCATTTTCAACGATACTTTTGGAAATCCGCGCAAACTGCGACGGCTGTCCGCCAGGATCAGCAACTCCGGATTACGCTTCGCAATTTCACCAATCGCCTGCAAAACACGTTTCGTAACCACTCCCGTTTCCGCGATATCCACCTGATCCATCACGATGATTGCATCCACGCGCGAAGCGAGTTCCTGAACCAAATCGGCGACCTGCCCCTGTAAAACTTCCGGTGTTGGCGTCCAATTTTTTATATCCAACCGATTCAGTTCCACTGGAGCTTTCCCGCTCTCAACCACCAAAGGCTTCGTGTAAGTAAACGTCCGCCGCTGGGGCGCCTCCACAATTCCCCGCAAATCCACTCCTGGCTGCGCACTCAATGCCCGCTTCAGTTCGAATCCCTCTCCATCCTCTCCCACGATCGCCACGGGGTAAATCGCTCCCACCCCCAGCGCTGCCAAATTGTTGATGATGGTTCCAGCCGCACCGGCCTGGCATCGAACCCGCGTCACATTGTGGACCGGCAAATTCGTTTCAATGGAAGTCTCCTGTTTCTTCGGATCGATTTCGAAATATCGATCCAGGCACAAATCACCCACCACGGCTATCCTCAATCCGCCATACCTCCTCGTAATCTCCTCCAATCGTTGCGGCTTCACCGCGCTAGCTAAGCCGCTGTCGTCCTTTGTCGCAACCTCAAACGACACTTGCACCTCAGCTTCAAAGATGTTTCCCCATTAAAGCCACAACCCTTTTCCGCCGATAATTTTTTATGCATCAGCTCATGCAACACCGGATCAGTGGGATGTATCTCGCCAAAGATGGCACCCTCACTCCATATATCTGGGCTGCTGAGCAATTCGAAGATCTCGCCGCAGCAGTTAAAATCTGCAAAGCTTTCAAACTCGCCCCTTCCGATTTCGACTTCCGTATTTTCGAACCCGAACCCGGCGAGGAACTCCAACGCCTCAGCAGGTAAAGTAATCCAGCCATTGAGGAAAACGCAGTTCTTCAGCCGCCCTGCAATCCATAAAATTCCGCAGCGTTTCCACCCATTATTTGTCCCTGTTCTGCTTCACTGCATTGCCTGATATAATTCTGCACAATTCCAAACACCTCATCGTAACTCGCCGCCAATAAACAGACCGGCCAGTCCGATCCATACATCAACCGGCCGGGACCAAATGCCTCGAAGACCAAGTCTAGGTATTGCTTGAAATCGCTTTCCCGATACTTTCCCCAGGCCGCCTCGGTCACCATCCCAGAGAGTTTGCAGTAAACCGATCCTGCCCCTGCCAATCTCCGGATCCAATCGGACCAATCCTCAATTTTCCCCGTACGTATTTCCGGTTTTCCCAAATGATCCAACACGAATTTCTGGCCCGGCACACGATCAACCAATTCAACACATGCCTTGAGTTGTCGTGGGCACACCAGGAGATCATAGGTCAGGTCGTATGTGGCTAACTGCTTCACCCCCCTCACGAAAGAGCT
>JBQCGE010000376.1:0-3190 GCA_051955955.1 Verrucomicrobiota bacterium | reverse complement strand
GGTCATCCTCGGGTGATCTGGCGAGCTGTTGGCGAATGAGCTTCTGAACGAAATCGAGCTGCTTGCGCTGAAGTTCCAGAGGGAGTTGGCCATTTTTGATATGGGCGATTTGCGCCTGTGTGAGCGGCGTATTTGCCTGGCCAATCGGTGTGCCCTGATAAATGGCGGGGAGAAATGCGGAGCCGTAATTTTGCGCACCGCCGGTTACAGGAGTGGGGCTGATGGTAATGAAGCCGGGGAGATTTTCATTTTCACTGCCGAGGCCGTATAGAATCCACGAACCCATGCTGGGGCGGACCTGGTTTTCCATGCCAGTATGCAGTTTCAGAACGGCCTGGGTATGGTCCTGTCCATTGGTGTGCATTCCGCGAATGAGGCAAAGATCATCCGCGCACTTGGCGATTTCGGGAAAGATTTCGCTGATCTGCAAGCCACTCTGGCCGGATGGATGAAACTCGAACGGCGAAGCCATTAGTTTGGTGCTCGGGTTCGCGGCAGATTTAAGGAACTCCGGCGAAGCTTGCTTGCCGTTATCGCGAGCGAGTAACGGTTTGTAATCAAACGTATCGAGATGCGACGGGCCGCCGTGCATGAATAAAAAAATGACGCGCTGGGCGCGAGGCGGGAAATCGGTTTTATGACCGGCGGTTTGCGCGGCGGAGGCGGTCATCGCCAGGCGAGCGAAAAGACTGGTGAAGGCGAGGTATCCAAAGCCACACCCGCATCGTTTGAGCATTTCGCGCCGGGAAAAATCAGGAGCATTCATGTTAATTCAGGTAACGAAATTCAGCGCTTTCAATAATAGCCTGGCAAAAGCCCTGCCAGGCTTTCAGTTTTCGTTCGGCAGCGTTCGGGGCCATTTGCGCGAGCAGAGTGTCAAAGCCGTGGACGAATTCGAGCGCGCTGGCCAGTTCTGACTCGGCTGGCAGGCGCGAGTAGGCTGTGAGGTACACCGTTTTCACCAGGTCGGCGTCGCTCGCATCCGTTCTTTGCAGGAGTTTCTCCGCCCAATCACGCGAACGTTCGATGACGAAGGGGCTGTTCATTAAATAGAGCGCCTGTGTAGGCGCGGTGGTCACGTAGCGGCGACCGGCCGGGGCGCTCGCATCGGGAAAATCGAAGACCTGGAAAAGATCGTTCAACTGGCCACGCTGCACGGGCAGGTAGAGGCTGCGGCGATTCGACCCCATGAGATTAGTTACCGAGATGTTACCGGGT
The DNA here is from genome assembly GCA_051955955.1 of Verrucomicrobiota bacterium. Lineage (GTDB taxonomy): Bacteria > Verrucomicrobiota > Verrucomicrobiia > Limisphaerales > SXQI01 > DASVNK01. The sequence continues at coordinate 1,972 of JBQCGE010000376.1, read as the reverse complement.
GGACCATTCCTCGGCTGTTGCGCAGGGAGCAGCGATCCGCCCATGGTTTTATCGAGTGTGCCGCTCACAGCCAGAATCGCATCGCGCAGTGATTCCGCATCGAGGCGTTTACGTTCCATTCGCCAGAGATAAATCGCTCCGGGATCTTTGGCGTAATTGGCGTTATCGAAGGAACTGCCAAGCTGATAAGTGTGGGTCAGCATCAGGCGTTTGATCAACTTTTTCGATGACCACCCCTCTTTCATGAATTCGGCGGCGAGGTAATCGAGCAGTTCGGGATGGGAAGGTTGCTGCCCGAGCGAGCCGAAATTATCCGGGGTGGCGACAATCCCTCTGCCGAAGAGATGCTGCCAAATCCGATTCACCATCACACGGGCGGTGAGTGGGTTTTTTTCATTCGCAATCCACTCCGCCAGCTCCAGACGGCCGCTATTGGTTGGCGATATGCGAGGCGCAGAAACCTCTGCCGTTTTCAGGACTGTGAGAAAACCGCGGGGCACCTCATCGCCTAAATTTTCGGGATCGCCGCGAATATGGATTTTCACATTGCGCGCTTCGGAATCGCGAACGGCCAGCGCCATGGGCATTGGAGGAGGGGCGTTGCCTCGCAATTCATTCAGCTCCTCATTCAAGTTTTGCAGCTCGGCGGCGGGCACACGCGCCATCATCATGGTCGGTTCCGGCACGGTTCGCTTCTTCATCAGGCTGGCCGCGAGTTGCACATCCTTCGGCAGGAACTGCACAGCATCTACCACCACAAAGCCTTTTGTGCCTTCCGTCAAAATTTCGACGAGGTTATTGGTGCCGTGGGAAAGTTCAAAAACGCCGAGCGATTCAAAGGCTTTGTCGAATCGGGGTTCGATGCGTTGGTTAAGGTAAACGGTTCGACTCCCGTCTTTGCCGGTCACTCGCACGGGAACATTCGTGGCGCGGTTGAGGCGGGCAGTATAGGCGAGGCGAATTTCATAGGCGCCATCCTGTGGAATTTCCGGGTGGAACCGGACCAGTTTCTTTCCTTTGCCTCGTTTGTCATTGCCGTCATGCAGATAATTTTTATCAACGAAATTGGTTGAGTAGTTCGAAAGCGACCAGTTCCCGACGACTTCCGCCTGCAAGTTATCCATGACGATCCCGTCGAGTTCCTTTGAATCGATCCCGCCGGGAAGGTCGCGTGCCATTTGTTGCGCGGATTGAACGCTGCTCTGCAGTTCATTTAGTTTGCGGGTGTATTCCTCGAAACGCTCAATTTCACTGGCCGTTCCGAGGGGGCGTTCACTGAAAAACTGGGTGCCCGATCCAGCCGTCCGGTTCACCGTTAAAGTGCTGCGAAAAATACCCGCCATCGCGTAGTAATCGCGCGTGGGGATCGGGTCGAACTTGTGGTCGTGGCAGCGGGCGCAACTTACTGTAAGGCCAAGGAAGGATTTGGAGGTGACATCGATCTGTTCATCAGCCACATCCATCAAAAGCTTTTCAGGGTTCGGTTCGTTGAAGTTTTTGGGACCGAGCACGAGGAACCCTGTGGCGATCCATTTTTGTTTTCGCTCCTCAGCGTCCCGGGCTGGGAGAAGGTCGCCGGCAATCTGCTCGCGGATAAATTCGTCGTATGGCATGTCGTCGTTCCACGCTTTCACCACCCAGTCGCGATAACGCCAGGCCTCGGTCAGGGGAATGTTAAAATCTGATCCCGAGGAATCCGCGTAGCGCGCGAGGTCGAGCCAATGCCGGCCCCATCGTTCGCCAAACTGAGGTGATCGAAGGAGGCGATCGATTACTTTGCTGAAGGCGGCTTCGGAATAATCCTGGAGGAAATCTTCGACCTCGGCAGGGGTGGGGGGAAGGCCGGTTAAATCGAAGGTGGCGCGGCGAATCAGGTCTTTTTTCCCGGCGGGTGGCACGGGATGGAGTTGATGCTTTTCCATGGCGGCGAGAACGAAGTTATCGATCGGGTCACGAACCCAACTTTGATCGT
>JBQCGE010000375.1:0-5876 GCA_051955955.1 Verrucomicrobiota bacterium | reverse complement strand
GGGAAAGCGGCGAAATTGAATGGTGAAAATGGGTTCACGCTCAACGGGATCGGCGCATTTTCGCGAACGGATCCATTCTCAATCAGCATCTGGGTAAAAACAGCAACACTCCCGAAGAGGGCTGTAATTATACACCGCAGCATGGCGGCACTGGATGCGGGAAGCCGCGGATACGAAATGCTTTTGGAAGATGGGCATCCCACCTTGGGACTGCACCACATGTGGCCGGGCAATTCGCTGAAAGTGCGGGCATCAAACCCAATTCAAACCAATGAATGGGTAAATTTGACCATGACCTACGACGGCTCGAGCCGGGCGAGCGGGCTGAATCTTTTTGTGAATGGCGAACTTCAGCAGACCGAAGTCATACGCGATCACTTATGGAAAGAGATCACCTATGAACGCGGCGACCCGCAACTCACGGTTGGCTACCGATTTCGAGATAACGGATTTCGCGACGGCCTGGTGGATGAATTAAAGGTTTTTAACCGCACCCTTACCCCACTCGAAGTGGGCGAGGTATATGGCAACCACGCCTTGGAACGCGCGCTAAAATCAAATTCACTCGATGCGCCAGCGAACGATTTGCTGTGGGATTACTACCTTGCGAATGATAGTGCTCTCTATCAACGATATCTGGCTGATCTGCATGCAGTTCGAGCGGAACAGAGCCGGCTCATCAATCCCATTCCTGAAGTCATGGCGATGCGTGAAATGCAAAAACCCCGGCCTGCATTTATTCTAAAACGCGGGGCTTACGATGCACCGGGAGATCCTGTGACCATGGACACACCGGCTGCAATCGCTGCTTTCCCGGAAAAATTTCCACGGAACCGGCTCGGTCTTGCCGAATGGCTGTTCAGTCCGGAAAACCCTTTGACGGCGAGAGTTGAAGTAAACCGTCTTTGGCAAATGATGTTTGGCCGAGGAATTGTGGGGACTTCGGATAATTTCGGAAGCCAGGGAGATTTGCCGACGCACCCCGAGTTGCTCGATTGGCTGGCCAACGATTTCCGCGAAAATGGCTGGGACATCAAACGGATGCTTCGACAGATTGCGCTGTCGGCGACGTACCGTCAGAGCTCTTTTGCGAGCGAAGATGCATTAGCAAAAGATCCGGAAAATAAACTGCTTTCCCGCGCACCGAGTTATCGTCTGAGCGCGGAAATGATACGGGATAACGCTCTTGCCGCGAGTGGCTTATTGGTCAAGAGAATCGGCGGAGTACCCGTTAAGCCGTACCAGCCCGAGGGTTTGTGGGAGGAGAAATCGGGTGCCCATTATGAACGGGACAAAGGAGAAGGATTGTATCGGCGAAGCCTTTACACCTTTTGGAAGAGAACATCGCCGCCTCCAACGATGATCGCGTTTGATGCGGCTGAACGGAATACCTGCATTGCGCGGCGGCAGGTAACCAGCACACCATTGCAGTCGCTTACACTCCTGAATGACCCACAACAAGTGGAAGCAGCCCGATGGATTGCGGAACGCATGATGAAGGAAGGGGGCACTTCACTTAATGCGCTATTGCGCTACGGATTTCGATTGCTGACCAGCCGAGAACCCAGCGAGAAAGAACTGGATGTGCTTCGTCGGCTTCATGACGAACAAAGCAGCTACTTTGCAGCAAACCAACAGGAAACGCTCAAGCTGCTATTGGTGGGTGACAAAGCGAATGATCCGAACCTGGATCCTGTTGAGCTCGCAGCCAATGCTGTGGTCGCAAGCGCTTTGCTGAACTTTGATGATACGCTAATAAAAAAGTAGCGAACCGGGAGAACCGTAGATGAATAAATTTAAGCTGATGCCGTCGCTTCCGATTCGAGAGGATTCTGGTGCGAATATCTCCGCAAAACTCATCTCAACGCGCCGCGACTTTTTGCGCGGGTCGGGTCTGGCGCTTGGGTCGATCGCCCTTTCCAGTTTATTCAAAACGCAAGCGGCCGAGCCACCAACGCCGGATCCCTTTGCCGGAATTTTAAATTCGCCTCACCTCGCTGCACGAGCAAAGCGCATTATTTATCTGTTTATGAGCGGCGGGCCTTCGCAGCTCGATTTGTTTGATTACAAACCGAAGCTGAATGAGATGAACGGGCAGGATTTGCCTGCTTCCATCCGCATGGGGCAGCGCCTGACGACAATGACCTCGAACCAGGCGCCCCTCCCAATGGCGGGTTCGATATTTAAATTTTCGAAACAAGGGCAATCAGGGCAGTGGATGAGCGATCTTCTGCCCTGGACGGCAAAACTGGCGGACAATATTTGCATTGTTAAATCATTGCATTCCGAAGCGATCAACCACGACCCCGCAATAACCTTTTTCCAGACCGGATCGCAAATGGCCGGCCGTCCGTCATTCGGGTCATGGTTAAGCTATGGCTTGGGGAGTGCCAACCATAATCTTCCAACGTTCGTCGTCCTCATCTCGAAAGATCGCATTGATCAACCGCTTTATTCGCGGCTTTGGGGAAATGGATTCCTGCCCTCAATCCACCAGGGAGTGCAGTTCCGTTCCGGCAAAGAACCTGTTTTATTTTTGAAAAACCCGGACGGAATCTCCAGCGCAAGTCGGCGCAAAATGTTGGACCGTCTCGCAGAATTGAATGCCCTTCAATTCGAGAGGTCGCACGATCCAGAGATTCACTCCCGCATCGCGCAATACGAAATGGCCTATCGCATGCAGACCTCAGTCCCTGAAGTGATGGATATCTCATCGGAACCAAACTCGGTATTTGAACTCTATGGGGAGGAAGCTCGCAATCCGGGAACCTTTGCGGCGAATTGCCTGCTGGCGAGGCGATTGGCGGAACGGAATGTGCGGTTCATTCAGCTCTATCATCCGGGATGGGATCACCATGGTGGGTTGCCCAGCGGAATCCGCCGACAATGCAAGGACATTGACCAGGCAACTTACGCGCTCATCACCGATTTAAAACAACGCGGGTTGCTCGATGATACGCTGGTGGTCTGGGGTGGAGAGTTTGGGCGAACGAACTATTCTCAGGGCAAACTTACGGCGACTGATTATGGACGCGATCATCATGGCCGCTGTTTCACGGGATGGGTAGCCGGCGCTGGATTTAAGGGAGGGATGACCTACGGGGAAACTGATGAATTCGGTTACAACGTCGTTGAGAACCCGGTCCATGTTCATGACCTGCAAGCGACCTTGTTGTATGCCCTGGGAATTGACCACGAAAAGCTCATCTTCAAGTACCAGGGGCGGCGCTATCGGCTGACGGATGTTGAGGGGAACGTGGTTCGCGCCCTTCTGGCATAAGGAGCGTTCATCCATTAAGTTTGAATATGAAGATTCCCCAGTTGATTTTGGCACTTTTGATAGCGCTTGCGTTGGCTCCGGATGCTTCAGCCAAGCTCGCATGGCGAATCGCGCAGCAACGCGCTTACCAGCAACAAAGAGCGCAACAGTTGGCCCGTGCGAAAGCTAAAAAAGAAGCTGAGGACCGATCTGCGCAGGCTGCAGCTGCAAGTGCGACGAACGCACCACAAAGCGCATTCAGTCCAACGCCCAACACGGCCCAACCACAAGCCACTCCTGTTGTTCGATCCACGCCCAATTACTCCGCATTCGCTCCCCGCCGCGCCCCTGTAATGCAGCCGAGCGCTTTTGCACCTCAACAATTGAAACAGCAGACGCAACCCCTTCAGTCTGGCCAAAAAGCGCAAACCACTCCTGGGAAACCTGCATTACCGGCAGCAGAAACTGGCACGAGCACCAACGGCTCCAGGATGTTGATTGAAAGCCATTACAACAACCCGGCAGAGCAGGCGCTTGCTTTCCAAAGGGCGAACGCAGCCAAAGGGAACGCAGATTCCCAATATGTGATGGGCATGCGTTATCGATTCGGAATTGGGGTACCGAAAGATCGCGGCCTGGCGCGAGAATTTCTCGAGAAATCCGCCGCGCAGGGAAACCGGAAAGCAATCGAACAGCTCAAAGAACTTTATTGAGCTTTAATATCGTAGGACCAAAGATGGCCCGCATCCCGGATGTAGAGCCGGTTGTTTGCAATAATCGGATAGGCCCAGGCTTTTCCTTTGCGATCGACTGGAGCTGACTCCGGGGTGAAGCGTCCGTTTTCCTTATAGCCCGCAGGCGTTGCCTCAACGAGCGCCACATCACCATTCTCCCCATGAAGGTAGAGCTGCCCATCCGCAAAACAAACTGAGCCTGCCCCAATGCTGCGATCCTGCCATTTGATATCACCCGTCCTGAACTCGACGCATTCAAGGCCTGTGGAAGTAGTCCCATATAAGAAGTCGCCAACCAGAACAGATCCGCCAATTGCGTTTGGCAATTTTTTAAGAAAATACTTTTCTTCAATTTTTATACCTGAGCCATTCTTCACCAGTTGGATGAGCCCTGCGCCGCCCTGCCCTGTCGAGCAGAAGATTAAGTCTCCGCGGACAATCGGGGTGGGAATATTGGCAGCGCTTCCTTTGGCGGGTTTGTCGTAATGCCATAACAATTTGCCGGTGCTGGCATCCACGCCTACCAGGCCGCTTTGCAAATATTGGACATATTGTTTCACGCCTGCTGCTTCAACAACAATGATGGAGGAATAGGCGGAGGGATCAGCTTTTTCGACTTCTGTTTTCCAAATGACTTCTCCGGTTTCTTTATTGAGCGCAACGAGGGCGGCATCTTTCCCGCCAGGGGTGCAAATTAATTTGTTGCCGTCAATGAGAGGCGATTCTGAGTAGGCCCAACGACCGGGTTGACCGCCGAAATCGGTGCGGAGATTTTTGCGCCAGATTTCTTTGCCATCTTCGGCTTTCAAAGCGACCAGATCGCCATCTGAGCCGATTGCATATACGACCCCATCCAGGACAGTAGGAGTGGAACGGGCTGCGGGATAGGCCGGTTGCTGGTTCGGTTCACCGACCTTGCCGAGGCGAACGATCCACGCTTGCTTTCCATCCAACACTTCACGTGCCTGCACCGATTCATTTTCGAGACCCTCGTTGCTCAGGACGTAAAGTCTCGAGCCGACGACCGAAGGAGTGGAATAACCTGAACCGAGGTCGTCCACCTGCCAGACCTGCCTCGGACCGTTCTCCGGCCACTTTTTTACAAATCCAGTTTCAGCCGATTTGCCGTCGCGGTTTGGGCCGCGCCATTGCGGCCAATCATCAGCTATGACACCTGTGCAGGTGGCGAGGAATATGGAAATAGCGGCGAGAACGTTTCGTTTCATGGTGAGTCTCCTGTTTTGATTCTGCCGGAGAAATAGACGTTCTGGGTATTCCCGTAAAGCAGGAATTCCAATGAAGCGGGCAATTTGGCTTACAATTGTCCCGCATTAGTTCACCTCCATCACGTCACCCTTTCGCTTCATCTCCCGTTCTCTAAGCCAGGCAAAGATTACCGGTGTGACAATGAGAATGTGAATCAAACTGCTGAGCATTCCGCCGACGACGGGGGTAGCGAGCGGTTTCATCACTTCCGCGCCGGGCCGTGTGCTCCACATGATCGGCAGCAGGCTTGCGATTACCGTTGCTACAGTCATGACCTTTGGACGCAATCGCAATCGAGCGCCATCCTTGATGGCCTGGATTAAATCGGCTTGGCTGAATGCGGTTCCTTTTTCAAGGCGGCGACGCTCCAAAGTTTCTTCAAGGTAAACGACCATGACGACGCCGGTCTGAATCGCAGTTCCAAATAGAGCGATATAGCCGACCCATACGGCGGTACTAAAGTGGTATCCGAGCACGTATTGCAAAAAGACGCCGCCCGTCAGTGCGAATGGAACGGCGAGGATCACGTGTGCGGCTTCCTTAAAATTTCCATAAACCACATAGAGCAGGAGAAAAATGATGAAGAGCACGGTGGGAAGAATAAATTGCAGAGTCTT
>JBQCGE010000374.1:0-6622 GCA_051955955.1 Verrucomicrobiota bacterium | reverse complement strand
GTACGTGGCCTGCGTGATGGTTGGAGCGGGGCTCCTGATTCAATTCCTTTCACACCTCCTTGCATTCGCGAAGAAAAGGACCGCATGAAAAAAGAAGAAAAAAGTTGGCAGAAATGGCTTCCCTGGGTGGTTGTAATTGTGATGGCTGCCTGGGTGATCGGCGGAATCAAGGAGCGGGGGCCAAAAACACCTTTTCACGTTGAGGAATTCGCGAAATTGCCGGTGTTGTTAGGCGGGAGAATCCAACCGATGGACTCGGTAGCACGAAACACATTGCTGGTGCTGCGCGGCAAGGGGAGCGTGATCGCGACGGAGAAGCCGCAGGAGGAACTTGGGTTCATGGAACTCTCCAAGGCTCCGAAAATGTCGGCGGCGGAATGGATGCTCGAGGCGATGACCCGTCCGCAGGAAGCGGATAAGCGATACATTTTCCGGATTGATAATGGTGAAGCGTTAAGCTTGTTGAAATTACCGGCGGACCGAAAATATTTTTCTTTCAACGAGCTGAAGTCGGGTTGGGAAGAAGTTGAAAAGCAGGCGGACCGGATCAAGGACATCAAGGATGAGGTGCGGACACCTTTTGAAAAGCAGATCATGAAACTGCAGTACGGGTTAAACCTGTACTTCCGAATCAAGAACAGTTTACGCCCGCAAAACACGCCAAGCTTTGCCGAGGAGTTGCAAAGCTTCCAGGCCTCGCTTGCGCCGGCTGCGGCTGCGTTGAAATTGCGCCAGGCCGGGCAGGAACATAACGAGCAGGATTTGCAGATGGTGATTCAGTATATGGATCGCTACAAAATGCTGGGGCGGATTGCTTATCCGTCCATTATTCCGCCGTCGGATCCGAAAGCGAACCCGGATGGCTGGCTGAATATTGGAGCGGCGCTGCTCGATGCGCGGATTGACCCGAGCGTTTGGTCATATGTAAAAATTGGGGATGCCTACGCGCAGAATAAACCGGAGGAGTTCAACTCGGCGTTGACGGAATATCGCACCTGGCTGACGAGCAATTTGCAGAAACAAGTGCGGAAGGGGGCGGAGGAAACCTTTTTCAATCATTACGCTCCGTTCGTGAAGAGCATATCGATTTACCTGTTGGCCTTTTTGTTCGGATGCGCTTTCTGGTTCAACTGGGCTCCATGGACACGGCGAACCGCATTTTACCTGATCGCGCTTGCGCTCGTGATTCACACGTCCGGGTTGATTTTCCGAATGTATCTGGAGGGACGGCCGCCGGTGACGAATCTTTACAGCTCGGCAATTTTTGTAGGATGGGGAGCAGTGGTGCTCGGGTTTATTCTGGAGCGCATATGGAAGGATGGAATTGGTGTGGTGACGGCTTCAGCGGTGGGTGTTACGACCCTTATCATTGCGCATAACCTTGCGTTGGGCGGGGACACGATGGAAATGTTGCGCGCGGTATTGGACACGAACTTCTGGCTGGCAACGCACGTGGTGGTGATCACGCTTGGTTACTCGTCGATGTTCGTGGCTGGATTCCTTGCTGTTTTGTACATCCTGCGGGGAGTGCTGACGACCAGCTTGAATGCAACTTCGAGCAAGGCGATTTCACGAGCCGTTTATGGAATTGTGTGCTTCGCAACGCTCTTCAGCTTTGTGGGCACGATCCTCGGGGGCATTTGGGCAGACCAATCCTGGGGGCGATTCTGGGGATGGGATCCGAAAGAAAATGGGGCGATGCTGATCGTGATCTGGTGCGCGGTGATTCTACATGCGCGCTGGGGTGGAATGGTCAAGGAGCGAGGGTTGATGGCGCTGGTCGTTGTTGGAAATATCATTACTTCCTTCTCGTGGTTCGGGGTGAACATGCTGGGAGTGGGGCTGCATTCATACGGGTTCATGGATAAAGCTTTCAAGTACCTGATGTTTTTCGATGTGACGCAGGTGGTCTTTATTGTAATGGCTTTGTTGCCGTTGAAATATTGGCGGAGTTTCGCGGTGCCTGCCGCAAAAAAGGTTGACCCTAAAGGGGCCGATCTGGGCGGAGCGAAACCGGCTACGGCTTAAGGGGCTGTGCTACACTATTGGCGGGCTGACTGGTGCGGGAGTGTTCCGCCTGTGGAGGGGGTTGGTAGAATAGTTTTCCACGCTGTTCCGAGATGGCGTCAAAAATAAATTGGATGGCCAGGGCAGCAAGGAGCAAGCCCATAATGCGAGTGGTGATGCGCATGGCAATGGGTTTGATGAAGCGAGTGCCGTGTCGCGCCGCGAGACTTAAGATCAGATAAGTGACATAACAAACGACGGCGATACAGCAGGCGAGCGCAAGGCTCATTTCCCAATCTTCCGCCTGGGATTGCAAAAGGACTACGGTTGAAATGGCTCCCGGCCCTGCCAGCATCGGTATGGCGAGGGGCGTAATCGCGATATCCTCTTTCTCCGCACCAGCAACTTTTTCCTCACGGGTTTCCTGCACAGCGGAGCGCCGAGCCCGGAGCATGTCGAGCGCGATCAAGAGAAGGACGATGCTGCCGGCCATTTTAAAAGCAGACATGGTGATGCCGAGGAATTTGAAAAGCTTTTCACCCGCAAACGCGAAAAACATCAGGACGCAAGCGGCCACAATGGACGCAAGTCGGGCGGTGCGGACCCGATCTTCGCTCGAGTCGTGCGGGGTCATGGCGAAGAAGGCGGGGACGGTTGCAATCGGATCTATTATCACGAAAAGCGAAGTGACCGCCAAAAAGATGTATTCGAGCAGATGCAAATTTCCTCCTCCCTCCGATTCTTATTGCGGGCGAAGCACCCGCTAGGACAGGCGAGGCGCCCGTCCTACCCAAAAGGTTTATAACGCGCTGACGGGAGCAAGGACGGCATCCCGCATTCCGTGAATAATCTTTTTATCTGCGGGGCAAATGGTGGCAAGAATGCCGCATAAATTTGCCCGAGCGGAATCGCCCTGGCCCTCGACAAAATAGTATGGGCAGAGACGGACGCGTCCTTCCATTTTCTGAAGCTTTCCTGATTCAAAATCCCACCAGTCAATTTCGACCAGTTTCGGTTTGTGATAGCGCTGCAGGACGTAAGGGCTTTTATTGAAGCTGGCAATCGCCATATCGACAGCGGCGCTCCACTCCGAAGCGGGCAGGTCGCTGCCGAGGTAAACACCGCGCGCGCCCCATGCATTTTCGGAAAAGCCGGAAATCTTTAGAATCAGGTCGCGGTCTTTTTGGGAAAGCGTCTTGAGTTGATTCCAGTCGGTGAGTTCGAGTTGTGGAATTGCGCCGTGGGGGGGCAATGGGGTGGGATCGACAATCCAACTGTAGGGAACAATCTCCTGCATCTTGCGGAGAAAAGATTCGCCTAATTCCTGACGCCATGCGTCGCGGAGATTGCGGGTCCACAGAAGGGCAAGCAGCAGCTTTTCTTCGAAAATTGCCTTGGGTGCGGCAGTGACAAAAAGCTCCTTTTGTTCGGCTCGATCGAAGATTTCAAACGCATTTTTTACGTTGGGAACATCGAACAATTCGAAGAAGCGGTAAACATTATCTCCGGGTGCGAAATCCTTGAAATGAGTATCACGAACGGAGTAGCGGGCAGGATTAATCGATTTCGCGAGCCAGTCCATTTCCGGGGCGTAAGTTTCGGATTCCTTGGAGATGACGAGATGAACATTTCCTTCTTTGGGGAAAATCGAGTTGAACCCATCGACGATCCCGCGCTTACCCCCAACCACTTCGCCGAAATCGGCTCCTTGGTCCGCCAGTTCGGAGTACGTTTGATTGAGCCAGCCGGTGAGGCCAATTCCACCGGGGACGCTGTCGAGTTCGGTAATTTTGAAACCTTCATCCGTCAGCAAAATATCGGGACGGATGACCCGTGGGACATCCGATTTGAAGGCTGGCGACCGCTGCCATTTGAGAATTTGCTCCGGCTTTCCGCTGTCGAGATACGCGGCGACCCATTCGGGAGCTTTGCCTTCAAGGCTTTTTCGATAGACGAGGTTTGCTGCCTTATTGAACTGAAGCAGAACGCGCCCGAGCTTTTCGAGTTCCTTGATCCAACGCTTTTCCAGCCGAAAGGGCTGGGGTGAAATGCGCCAGTCCAAACCCGAGAATAGACCCTTATCAGGAACCTGTGACCGAACAAATTCCGCAGCCGCTTGAGGATTTGCGCTCATTGAAAAATACTAGACCCGTATTTGCCCGTTCCCGAACCCGAGCCATTTATAGGTGGTGAGTTCATCCAAACCCATTGGACCCCGGGCCCCGACCTTATCGGTGCTGATTCCAATCTCAGCGCCCATGCCGAATTCACCACCATCGGTGAATCGAGTGGAAGCATTCCAATAAACTGCCGCTGAATCGACTTCGCCAAGGAACTGGCGAGCTTTTCCGTCATCACGAGTGACGATGCTGTCGCTGTGAGCGGAGCCGTATTGATTAATATGGTCAATCGCTTCGCGAATGCCGCTGACGACCCTGGCATTCATGACGAAATCGTTGTATTCGGTGGAGAAATCCTTTTCGCTAGCGGCAGTGAGTCGAGGCGCGGCGGGAGTGTTTCTTAAAATCTCGATTGTCTTCTGATCGCCGCGGACTTCGACATTATAGTCGTTTAACCGGGCTCCGATGGTTGGGAGAAATTGTTGAGCAATGTCGGCATCGACCAACAAGGTTTCCATGGCGTTGCAAACCGCGGGGCGCTGGACCTTGGCGTTCATGACGATGCTTTCGGCCATTTGCAAGTCGGCGTGAGATTCCACATAAACGTGGCAAACGCCTTTGTAATGCTTGATGACGGGCACCTTGGAACATTCGGTAACGGCGCGGATGAGGCTTTCCCCGCCGCGAGGCATGCAAAGATCGACATATTGAGTCAGCGAGAGCAGTTCGGGAATGGCCTGGCGATCCGTGGTGGGGACGACCTGGATGGCATGTTCCGGAAATTGGGCGAATGCTTTTTTGCCGGCATCAATCATGATTTTGGCGATGGCCATGTTGGAATGAATGGCTTCCTTGCCGCCGCGCAGGATGGTGGCGTTACCGGATTTGAAACAGAGGCTCGCCGCATCAGCGGTTACGTTCGGGCGCGATTCGTAAATAATGACGACCACACCGATGGGGGTAGAAACTTTTTGGAGCTTGAGACCGTTGGGGCGGGTTCGTTCGTCGAGGATGCGTCCGACCGGGTCGGGAAGAGCGGCGACTTCGCGAACGCCCTTCGCCATGGCGGCAATGCGCTTTTCGTCGAGGCGCAAACGGTCCTGCATTGCGGCGCTCAAACCATAACCGGGAGCGGCGGCCATGTCTTTATCATTGGCAGCTTTGATCAGGTCCTTCTGCGCTTCGAGCGCGGCGGCCATGGCGATGAGACAACGATTGCGCGCATCCGTGTCCAAGGTGGCAAGGATGCGTGACGCTGCCTTGGCCTGTTTAGCCAATTCGAGCACCGTATCGACAACACTCATTCAAACAACCTACTCGAACTTTGACTGAAAGAAAATCAGAACCGGAGGACAATCAGAGAAAGAGGATGATTGAATTTTTATGCGGATTTGGAGAAAATGGCATTACCCGAACCAGAACCATTTCAAATCAACCAAATGCCTATGCGAATGGAACGCTATACGTTAATGAGCCTTGTGATTGCGGCATCGATTGTTGCCGCAGTGCAATGGCGCAAAGCCGCTTTATTCCAGCAGGATAATGAAAAACTGCGAGCGGAGATCGGGCAATTAGAGCAGGCTGCGGAGGCTGCCACCAATTCAACGGAGCGACTAACGACCGAACTCACGCAGATGCGGAAGCAGCATTCGGAATTGATGTCGCTACGCAATGAGGTGGGGCAGCTCCGGGCAGTGAGCAAGACGGCATCGGACCTGAACTCGGAGGTGGCCCGTTTGCGGCAGGAGAACCAACAACTGGCTCAAAAAGTTGCAACCGGGGCAGCCCAAGTGGCTGCTGGAAGTGTTGGGAATCAGGGGAATGGCACGCCAGACCGCTTCTCACGCGATTCCTGGAATTTTGCCGGATACAATACACCGGAAAACGCGCTTGTTTCGGCGATTTGGGCGATGAAGCAGGGCGATCCGCAGACCTATTTGCAAAGTTTAACTCCTGAAGAACAGGCCCGGATAACAAAGTCGTGGGCGGGAAAAACGGAGCAGGAGATTGCCCAGAGCCATCAATCTGATGTGGCGCAGATCAACGGGATTAGAATTTTGGACCGGCAGGAAATCAGCCCGACACAAATGCGGATGAACGTCTATCTGGAAGGGCAAAATCGAATGGCGACCATTATGATGAACCAGAGCGGAAACGAATGGAAATACGGGGGAGTCGTCGATCAACCCGCTCCGCAAAAAGCCCCTGCGCAGTAAGGCAACCCAGCAAAGGATCTCTCTTTTACAAAGCGGATGGTTTCGCTTAATTCTCAGGCATCGATACATCGCGTCCCAAAACAATCGAGAGCATTTCCGGGCTGATCGAGCGCGTCACCTTTTTCAGCGAAGAATCCGGCTATGCTGTGCTGAAGGTGAAGGCAGCGAGGCGGCGTGACCTGGTGACGGTGGTTGGAAACCTGCCAGCGGTGAGCGCGGGAGAATGGCTAACTGCGGAAGGATTTTGGGTTCACAACCATGAGCATGGGTTTGAATTGC
>JBQCGE010000373.1:0-4911 GCA_051955955.1 Verrucomicrobiota bacterium | reverse complement strand
TTCCTCCAGGGCCTGTTCCAGTAACGGAAGTTGGCAGAGGGGGAGTGCGAGCGAACCGGCTGTGTACCATCCCAGGCGCTCATCGTGGCTTTCAACACGGATCGTGACCCGCTGCCCCTCGCTGTCGCAGCCCGTCTCGACCTGAATACGCTGGAGCTGGTTGAAGGCTTTCGATTGCGTCAATACCATGGCATTGAGAATGCCACGTGCAGGGCGGGGCGCTATCGTCCAGTTGCTATTTATTGATGCTGCGTTGCGGTGGGGGCGGCTGAAAATGCTGGCTAATTTTGGCGCGGAATGGATTTAATGCCGTATGCCAGCTCCTCAAGATGAGTACGAAGGCGCTTTGCGAATTGTGGGCCGTCACTTCCGTGTAGTGATGCGGGAGTTGGCTGAGGAGGTAATAGAAAACCAGGAGGAATTCGACAAAGGCCGGTTCGGAAACGCAGACGCAATACTCGAAAAATACTACGCGCGCTTGCATCCCATTTGTCTCGTTCACTCGAATTTAAGGGTGATGACACGAGCGAAAAAACCGGACGGAGACAAACCGCTCAGAAAAGATCAATTCCGGTGTTTCAGTTGCGGTGGGGTGATCGAAGCTGAGGATCAGGAATGCAAGTTATGTCATTGGACCTGGAAGTAGGAGAGGCTGAGGCATGATGGGCAACCTAATCTCCCTTGAGAGCGGACCTGAACGGAATGTTCAGATCACAATCCGCGCGGAACTGATTTCGTCGGAAATTTCAATGCCGAGTGGCGCAATCAATCCGCGAGAGATTGAAAGCTACGAAATAAAGCAGTGCAAGGAGCAGGAAGGAACACGTTCATCGCTGTGGGTCCATCTCTCGAATGGAAATCGCGTGCTCTTTTACTCCACCTGCTCCCAACTTGATTTGGTGCTATTACTCGATCAAATCGATGCGACGATTGGTTCTAGGCCGAGAGTAATCTCTAGCTAGGCTATTGGTTTATTGGGCGCAGCGGTGAGTTCCATATAACTTGTATGTCGCCCACTACGGGGCTCGAAGACATTCTTGGTTTTTGTGCTACCAATATTTCGCGCCTACGGCGCTGGGAGTTGAGTCTCGTTGATAGGAATGCCAATGAATAAGCGAGTTTATTTTCTGGGTTCGCTTGGGTTCGCAATTGCCGCATTAATAGTGCATTGCATTGCCCGGCATTTTCTGCATGAGGCTATGCATGAACAAGTTGCAAGCATCAGAGAAGCGGTAAAGCAGCATGGTTCTTCTTCACCGAATATGCTAGCCGTCCAAGCAAGGGAGATGTGGAAGATCTTAACAGGCGCAGGTGTGGTCCTCACGATCCTTGGCATCTTATGCATGTGTATTGCCGGCATACGACATGAAAAAGGAGCGTACCTAATTTTACTCGTTGTTTTCATCTTTGACATTGGAATTCCGATGCTGCTGTGAAACGAGAAGCGAATGCGAATCAATGATTTTCTATTTAGGATGGTATTGCCTAAAATTGCTGTTGAAACCGGGTTGTAAATATTCTCTGCCATTCAATATTTCGCCCACTACCGAGCTCTGAGGACATTCTTGGTTTTGGTGCTACCAATATTCGCGCTTGCGGGGCTGGGATCAGAAAGGTGTTTTACTTACTTAACGCGTATTTTTGATTACACCGAATTTGTTGACTCGCTTTGGGCAGAAATCAATGTAATGACTTTACATTATGGTAACAGCGCCCGGAGAGATTGAACTCTATACCTACTTCCGCCAACATTTGGGTCCCAGATTCGAAGCGGCAGGATTGCGCCTCCAATTTCACTATAATCAGATGCCGGGAATCCACTTCAAAGTTCCGGCATTGAACGAATATCGCGGCCAAATTGTGCGGGGAATAAAAGATGGAATCACTTCTAGATTTCCGAATTTTCCAGCCACGGGAAGTATCTGGATAACCGAGATTACGGAACACGAAGTTGACTCTTCTGAGCGCGCTTTCTCTCGCGCTGCCCGTGCCAGTATCGACCAGGCATATTCCCTGGTATGCGGTGCCAGCGAAAAGGACCCACTCAATTTGGCGATCCAAAATCTCGGATATCGGCGACTATTCCGGAACGATCAATGTAGTATCACGATTGCATGCCTTTTGCGGGAGTCAGATTGGCGACCGCTTGAAGCGGCCTGGTGGCATGGCAAAGAAGTTTGCATTATTGGGGCGGATATCGAGGGGAATTTTCTTTTACGCCACTGCGATGGAACGATCCGGCATTGGGTTCATTCGCTGAAATCAGACACTGTCATTGCTCGGAGTGTTCGAGAGTTTGTGGCAGGAATTTCATTCCCCGATGATTTTGACTAAAACGCGTTTGCGGCGGTTGCCGTCGAATTCGCCGTAGAAGATTTGTTCCCAGGGACCGAGGTTGAGTTTGCCGTTGGTGATGGCCGTCGACTGCCCCGTTGCTATAAACATTTCGCGCCTCTGGCGCTGGAAAAGTCGACTTTGGATTGTAGGAATTGTTAATGAGAGCGACTTGGTTCATACGAGGGTTATTCGCGATTTTCGTTGGGATGGATCTCTTGCCCAGATCTGGCGCACCTTTTTTTCGTTATGCAGGATCGGATCCATCGTTCCTCGTTTGGAATTTTGGTTGGCCGCTGCCTTTAATGATTTACGACGGACGTTCCGGTTTTCATATAGGTCCCTTCATGAGCTCGGTTGTTTGTGGGGAGCTCATTCTCTTATGTCTCGTAATTTATCTTTGGCGGGTACGACGGAAAAAGGTTCTGCATTCCAAGTTCGTAGGCGCCTGTAAAATTTCCGGAATTCCAACTGAAGCATTCAAGGACATTTTAAAGATTTTGCGAGCTGAAGGATGGAAGACAGTTCAGGAATATGACGGGTTTGATGCGTGGATTGATTACGGAATGGTCATATTACAAATGGGAGAAAAGGTCTTGCGATTTGAGTGGGACAATTGGATGGAAGGGACAGTTGAAGGCCAGAAAGATGTCGTGGAAGAAATTTGCCATCGGTTCAGTTTGGAGAGGTCAGACGCACCACTGGCTGGAAATGGCAGTTGAACAATGTTATTCCCCGATGACTTTGACTAAAACACGTTTGCGGCGGTTGCCGTCGAATTCGCCGTAGAAGATCTGTTCCCAGGGGCCGAGGTCGAGTTTGCCGTTGGTGATGGCGACGACGACTTCTCGGCCCATGATCTGGCGTTTGAGGTGGGCGTCTGCGTTGTCTTCGCCAGTGCGGTTGTGGTGGTATTGGGAGGTGGGAGCGTGGGGGGCGAGTTTCTCAAGCCAGACTTCATAGTCGTGGTGAAGGCCGCTTTCGTTGTCGTTGATGAAGACGGAGGCGGTGATGTGCATGGCGTTGCAGAGGCAAAGGCCTTCTTTGACGCCGCTTTGCTGAACGAGTTCCTCCACCATGTGAGTCATGTTCACAAAGCCACGGCGGCCTTTGACTTCGAACCAGAGATGTTGGGTGAGCGACTTCATGGAGGAGAATTACCTGAAGTTTGCATGAAGGGCTACAGGTTGTTTTTTGTTGGGCAGAGAGGGTTAAAGTTTTTTGTAAGAAGTGCAATTTCATTGGCAAAACCCCGTTAGGGTTTTGGGGAAAGGTTCGTGCGTCCCGGGGTAGCTCGTCGGACTCGCAACCCTGGGCTATATGGCGTATCCCCGTTGGGGATGGAAAGAGGACTTTGGCTTAATCGTCTAGAAAGGGCTTTAACAGGGGAGCCGTCGAACCTTCGCTTCCGTAAATTAGAAAGAAGGCGGCGCGCGTTAATCGAGTCCCACCTGTCGCCGCCTTCGTAACTGCCACGCAGAACCGGCGCGGCGAGTGGCTCCAGAATGAAAGGAACTTTTCGCCTTGTCCATGAGGGGAGAGACTGAAGTGGAGTAGGCAATTCCAGTAAAATTATAGTCATGACGTACAGTTGACGGTGCCAGAACTTCCCTTGAACAATCACCTCTGCTTAGCGGAACAAGAAACGACTCATGAGCAAGGGAACGATTGTTTGGTTTCACCAGAATTTGCGGGTGCGGGATAACCCTGCACTGGCTGCGGCGATTGCGCGCGGCGAAGGTGTGGTTCCCCTCTATATGTGGTCGCCAGAGGAGGAGGGCAGGTGGCGCAGTGGGGCGGCATCGCGCTGGTGGTTGCATCAGTCGCTCCAGGCATTGGCGAGCGAGCTGGAGAAACTCGGCGTGCAATTAATTTTGCGAATGGGGAGTTCATGGGCGGAATTGGAGCGGTTGCTCGCGGAGTGCGATGCGGGAGCGGTATATTGGAACCGGCGTTTTGAACCAGCGCTGGCGAGGCGAGACGAGGCAATACAATCGAGGTTATTGCGGGCTGGGGTTGAGGTCAGGATTTTTAACGGAACTCTGCTGCATGACCCTGAAGGAATTAAAAACTCTGCAGGCAAATCGTTTCGCATATTCACGGCTTTTTGGCGGCGGTGTGTTGAAAAATTACCGGATCAGATTCCAAGCGCGCAGCCGCTGCCTTCACGAATCAAGGCGCCTGCGTCGTGGCCATCGTCGGTGCCGCTCGATGAGTTTGAGTTGGAACCGAAAGTGCCTTGGACAACGGGATTGGAAAAGGCGTGGAGGCCGGGTGAAGCGGGCGCACGGGCGGTGATGGAGAATTTTTTCAGCAGAGGGTTGGCGCATTATGCGGAGGCTCGGAATCATCCAGCCGTTCCGGGCACTTCGCGGCTTTCCCCCCATTTGCACTTCGGCGAAGTCAGCATTTGGGAAGTGGTGCGTCAGTTGCGACGTTATGAGGGGAACGGCGCTGCTGCGGTGAATTGGCGGGCATCGAAATTCCTGGCGGAGCTCGGCTGGCGCGAGTTCGCCTATTATTTGCTGGTGCACTTTCCGGAGAGCACGGATGAACCATTGCGGAGCGAGTTCAAGG
>JBQCGE010000372.1:0-3318 GCA_051955955.1 Verrucomicrobiota bacterium | reverse complement strand
CCAAAGAGCAGAGCGCCCAATTGGATGCGTTCCACGCAAAAATAAAGAAGCTGAAAGAAAAACTCGACGGCCCCAACGAAGAATTGGATCAGGCCCAGGCGAAGTGGGAGGAAAACTGGGTCGCAAAGCTGAAAACCGATTTTCAGGTCGTTTCCCCTGCCGAAGTGAAATCCGCGGGAGGAGCGACGTTTAAGAAGCTTGAGGATGGATCGGAATTGGCCGAAGGAGCCAATGCGGATCGCGATACTTATGAAATCGTCCTGCGCCAGCCACCCGGAAAAATCGGTGCAATTCGGCTCGAGGCATTGCTCGACGACTCTCTCCCCCACAAGAGCGCGGCACGTTCCGAGAACGGAAATTTTGTCCTGACCGAGTTTGAAGTGGACGCTGCTCCAATCGCCGAACCGAACCGGCGCGAGCGAATTCACTTTGCCAGCGCGACTGCCGATTTCTCCCAGGAAAGCTTCCCTGTCCGTAATGCAATAGATGGCCGGAGCGATACCGGTTGGGCATCAGAAGGGCACAAAAAACGGGAGAACCGCACCGCAACCTTCATCGCCGATCAGCCTTTCGGATATGACGCCGGAACGGAAGTCCGGGTGCGTTTCCGTTTCGATTCCCAATTTCCCAAACATACCATCGGTCGTTTTCGTCTCGCTTTGGCTCCCGCCAGCGAAGGATTGAAGATTTTAACTCCCACGGAATTGAGCACCTGGCAAATGGCTGGGCCATTCCCCGCTGAAAGTGGAAAGGTTGTCTTCGATACCGAATTCGGTCCCGAGAAGAGTATCGATCTGACTCAAAGTTTCGCGGATGGCAAGGTCCATTGGACACCCAAGCCGGAGTTTGCCGATGGAAAGGTGAACGACTTCACCGGTGAAAACTCTGCAATCTATCTTTATCGCACGGTCCGCGTTCCATCGGCACAGAAAGCCACGCTTTCTCTCGGGAGCGATGACGCAATTAAAGCCTGGGCCAACGGAAAGCTTGTCCTCGACAAGGACGTTCAGCGCGGTGCCGCCGCGGACCAGGACAAGGTTGCGGTTGATTTAAAGGAAGGTGCCAACCAGGTGCTCCTGAAAATCGTGAACTACTCCGTCGGGGGTGGGTTTTACTTCAAATTATTGCAGGACCAGGGCGATACCCTCGCGCCCGAGATCGCGCAGATACTCGCGTTTTCGGGCGGCAAATTCAGCGACGCACAGAAAAAGCAGTTGAAGGAATTTTATCGCCAGAACTTCTCTCCAGGCTGGAAAACCATGTCGAGCGAACTGGCTCAAACTCAAGAGCAGTTGAAGGGCTTTGAAGCGAAAATTCCGGTCACCATGATTTCCGGTGAATTGGACAAACCGCGTCCCACTTATCTGCTGGTGCGCGGGCAATACGACAAGCATGGTGACCAGGTTTATCCGAACGTTCCTGCCGTATTGCCACCTCTCCCGGCCAGCGATAAAACCAATCGGCTCGCATTGGCAAAATGGCTCGTCGATAAGGACAACCCGCTCACCGCACGTGTGACTGTGAACCGTTTTTGGCAGCATTATTTCGGAACTGGCCTGGTCAAGACTACTGAGGACTTCGGCGCCCAGGGCGAAGCCCCATCGCATCCCGAGTTGCTCGACTGGCTCGCCTGCGAGTTTATGGACAGCGGTTGGGACATGAAACATTTGCAGAAGCTGATCGTCAGTTCCGCGACCTACCAACAAAGCTCGAAGATCACGCCGAAGTTGCTCCAGGCAGATCCGCAAAATCGCCTGCTCTCACGTGGGCCGCGCTTCCGCATGGATGCCGAAATGATTCGCGACGGAGCCCTCAAAATGGGCGGTTTGCTGGTCGAGAAAATCGGCGGACCAAGCGTCAAACCATACCAGCCCGCAGGACTATGGTTGGAAGTTTCCTATGGATTTAAGGAGGATTACAAAGCGGATGAAGGGGAAGGTCTCTACCGTCGCAGCATGTACACCTATTGGAAACGCCAGAGTCCACCGCCAGGGATGCTCACGTTCGATGCGCCCTCTCGGGAAGTTTGCACCGTTCGCCGCCAGCGAACAAACACACCGTTACAGGCGCTGGAACTGATGAACGATCCGCAATACATCGAAGCTTCACGCGGATTCGCGCGCCGCATCATGACAGAGGCGGGGAGCGATCCTGCGGAAAAGGTGAAGTTTGCTTACCGCGTGGCCACGTCTCGGGTGCCTTCAGAAAGCGAAGTGCATGTGCTCCGTGATATTTACGAGAAGCAGTTGGTTGATTTCCGGAAAGATCCCGAAGCAGCCCGGAAACTGTTGAGCGTCGGCGATTCAAAAGTGGCCAAAGAGCTCGATCAATGCGAAATGGCAGCATGGACCAGTGTCGCAAGCCTGATCATGAATCTCGATGCTGCCGTGACCAAAAGTTGAGAGCACAAGGCGAAGTTTAAATGAATTGAGGAGTTTGAGTATGGACCCGATCACAGAGCGGAAATTGTTTTTGACCCGGCGCCAATTCTTTGGACGAAGCGCGGTGGGAATGGGCTCGGCAGCGCTGGCCTCCTTGTTAAACCCATCACTCTTTGCCAGTGTGGCGAAAGCCGCCGCTGGTGAAGGTGCCTTCGAGTTGGGCAAACCTCAGTTCGCGCCTCGCGCCAAGCGGGTGATCTATTTGTTCATGTCGGGTGGTCCCTCTCAAATTGATTTGTTTGATTACAAACCAGGGCTGCAAAAGCTCCACAAGACGGAACTCCCAAGTTCAGTCAAAGGCACGCAGCGATTAACCGGCATGACTTCGGGGCAGGCATCTTTTCCCATCGCCGCCTCCGCTTTCAAATTTAAGCAGCATGGCAAAAGCGGCATGTGGATCAGCGAGTTGCTGCCCCACACCGGGGAGATTGTAGATGACATTGCACTGATTAAGACCGTCAACACTGAGGCCATTAATCACGACCCCGCCACGACCTTCATCCAAACAGGCTCTCAGCAGCCCGGCCGTCCGAGCGTGGGGTCATGGCTGAATTATGGCCTTGGCTCGATGAACGCCGATCTGCCCGCCTTCGTCGTCATGATTTCACGTGGCAGCGCCTCGCGCGATGCCCAGCCGCTCTATGCCCGTTTGTGGGGCGCGGGATTTTTGCCCTCCGAATATCAGGGCGTGAATTTCCGCGCCGGAACCGATCCGGTCTTATATCTGTCGAATCCCGATGGCTTCGATCATTCCATGCGCAAACGTTTCATCGAGGGCCTTTCCCGCTTGAACCAGTGCGAATACGAAACCGTCGGCGATCCCGAAATCGCCGCCCGTATTTCCCAATACGAGATGGCGTTCCGCATGCAGACCTCC
>JBQCGE010000371.1:0-3611 GCA_051955955.1 Verrucomicrobiota bacterium | reverse complement strand
AGTTCGCCCGGATTGGGCATTTCAATGGACGCAAACCATGGTGAAACCGTTTTTCCCGAATCTGAATTCATGCAATCCCTCCTTAACCTGGATGAGCCCAGGTTTGGTTCAGTTTACGTGGAGGGAGTGGAATGTTCAATCCACCCGGCGAAGATGAACGACTTCGATCTGGCGCTTATGCTTGAAGGTCACTGGTGCAGATTATGAAGGGAGGAGGTCGAGCACCTTTTCCAGTTCGCGATCGGTGTTGTAGAAATGGGGTGAGAGGCGAGTGAATCTGCGGCGTTCGCGATTGGTGCGAAGTGAAGCCACGATCCCGTTCGCCTCAAGCAGGGAATGGACCTTTGCCATGTCCTCACCGGGTCGGTCGAAGCTGAACATGGGGCCTGCACTTTCGGCTGGCAGGTTGCCGTGCAGGACGTTCCATCCGCGCCTGGTTAATTCAGGGATGAACCAACTCCGTTTCCGAAGCGTTTCGGTTGCAATGTTGCGCACACCAATTTTCGAGAGGAGTTCGATCGAACTGCGAATTGCCGCAAGCCCGAGCAGGTTATGCGAACCGGCTTCGTATCTGCGAGCGTCCGGTTTGTAAGTAAGGTCATCCATCGCCACATAATCCGGGCAACGCAAATTGTGCCAGCCTTGTGCCACGGGCTGGAGCTGGTCCTGAACCTCTTTGCGGACGTAAAAGACCCCGGCACCACACGGGCCGAGCAGCCATTTATGGGCGTCAGCCGCCATGAAATCGACATGCTCCAACGGGGTGGGAAATGCGCCGACCGTCTGGATTCCGTCCAGGCAAAACAAAATCCCGCGACTGCGGAGGAACGAACCAATGGCATCGATATCGATCCTGTAACCGGCGATGAAATGACAGGATGCCAGAGCGACCAGCCGGGTATTCTCATCCACCTGCCCGATCACATCGCGTGGCCGGATCGCTCCATAATCGCGAATGTTAATGAAGCGGACTTCCACTCCACGTTCGGCCAGATTCATCCAGGGATAAACGTTGGAGGGATAATCGTCGTGATAAATCAGGACATTGTCGGTTCTTCGGAATTTCAATCCACTGGCGACAAAACTTAGGGCGAGCGAGGTCGGGCCGACAAACGCCACCTCCTCTTTTTGCACTCCGAGGAACTCCGCCGTGAGCTGGCGTGTTTCGAGCATCCAACGGTCGGGAAGGACGAACTCCTGGTCGTTCGTCGTGCATTCCTTCGCATATTCCGCGATCCCCTGCTCCACGCAGCGGGGCAATGGGCAGACACCCGCATGGCCGAGAAAAACCTTTTGGGCCGTGACTGGAAATTCCCTGTTCCGCAGAGTTTCGTCGTTGTGCAGTTGTTCAATCGTCATGCGCCTGAATCATAGGAAAGGTGCGGGAAAATATAAAGCCGGGGTGTCCAGAGGTCGTAAAGGGAGAGCTCTTGAGCCTTGCGCGGGTGAGAGAGGCACGTTCTTTGCTCTGTGCAAATTTGAACAATTTGAAAACTCGAACTGTATGCGTAGGAATTTAAATCGTCGTCGCGGTTTTACGCTGGTTGAAATCATGATCGTGATTGCGATCATTGGTTTGCTTGCCGCGATTGCCATACCGAACCTCGTGAAATCCCGCACGACCGCGCAGAAGAATGCATGCATCAAGAATTTGCAACAGATCGACGGCGCGAAAGAACGCTGGGCGTTGGAATTCAAAAAAGCCAACGGCAGCGACGTCAACAAGGATGAAGTGAACAGCTACATCAAGGCTGGCGAGCCGAGTTGCCCTTCGGGCGGGACTTACGATTACGCCATTCTGGGAAACCCACCCACCTGCACGACCGCAGGGCATATTCTCCCGGGCGGAGCGGCCGCTGGTGGTAACCCCGCAGGATCACCTTAGTCTCCCCATTAAGGATTGGGGCGCTTGAGGAATTCCTGGAATGCCCCACCGAAGAGCAGTTGAACGTCCCGGTCAACCTCGGCGTTCTTCACCTCCCAGCCGGTTCTTTCCAGGTCTTCATATTTATCAATTAACACTCGGGCAATGACTTCGCGCGAGTGGGACCATTTATAAATCAATTGATCGAGGATGCGGGCGTCGGAGTGTTGGGGGGTGAAGCTCAAGCCGAGCAGTTCCAGGCGCATCCGCGTGATCTCATCGACCAGGCTGGGATTATTCATGAACCACCAGCAGCCGAAGATATGGAGGTTCGGGCATTTGCGGGTGAGCACGGTCAGTTCGTGCTGGTTCTCGCGAGAGAGGATGGTGCAGAGGAATTTATTTTGGGGATGGCCGGAGAATAAATTCTGATACGCTTTCAGGTCGCTCTTCCCCACCCCATCGCCAGCCAGTCGGAGGCGCGGGTTCACCGCACGGCGCACACCCGGCATGACGGCAAAGGGGATTCCGAATTCCTCACAATGCGGCAGCACCGCCTTTTCGATCAACTGCGAGGAATCATCGGGGCCGGGGTAGGCGAACTCAGGCGGCAAAGAAACCATGACGTAAATGGCTTCCATCTTCCGCGTCCAATCCGCCAGGAACCGCCGCGCTGCATCAATGCCCTGTGCGTCCAATTCCGGTTTAACTGCATAGCCCCATTGGGCGAGTTGGCTGGCGGCTTTTGGCCAATCGAGCAGCAGCGGGTCAATCCGGAGCGCAGCGCGAAAAGGAGGCCGCGCCTTGAAGCCCCGTTCCCAAACCGGCCTTTCCAAATCATCGAAGGGCGAATTGGTCATGCAGACCGATTTAATCCTGGCCAATTCAAGGCAATGCCGGGTGTAATCCTCAATGTTCCAATCGGCGAACCATTGGCGCACCGCCTTCAGGTCGCGCTTCTTCACATCGAGCCCCAGCTTGTTCAAGGTGGTCAGCACACCCCGGCACGCTTCGGAAATGGGAGAGTGTTTGATGAACAGCTCCGACCAGATCAAATCGGCCTGTTCCTTGAGCGACAATCCCCAGAATTGATCATAGGAGATCGGTGCGACCCGGAAGGTTTCAGAAATGAGGTAATGATAAACGAGCAAATCATCAATCCCCCAGAGCAACAACCCGCCAAAAGCCGGATCGTATAAATGCGTGTGGACGTCATCCACTTGCGTGGAAGCGACGATGTGTTCGACCGCCCGTGCCAAAGTCCCAGGTGCTTTTTTCACAGCGTCAATAGCTGTACCGGGAAGTTTGAACAGGTGTCAAGGATGGGGAAAAACGGATCGTTCCAAAGCGGCGGAAGTGCGGCAGATCATTTGGGTATGCATTGAAGCGCGATTCCCCCAGCGCCGTAGGCGCGACATGTTTATAGAAACGCTTTTGTTCAAATGTTCATTCAAGCCCCGTAGGGGCGGCATGTTTGTTTCCCGGGCGATAAACATGTCACCTCTAACGGGGTTGAAATCTTCATTGGACAATGCCGTTTCTATAAACATTTCGCCCCGCTGGGGCTGGGAAATGGTGTGGGGGGATTTCGCGCTACCAATATGCCGCCCCTACGGGGCTGGGCTGGGGAAACGGTAGAGGACAGAAACGGCGAACCGGTTTTCAACCCCGTAGGGGTGGCATAATGGTAGTACTGCAACCCAAAACCAATTCTGAGCCCCGTAGGGGCGGCATATCATTTGGGAAT
>JBQCGE010000370.1:0-7400 GCA_051955955.1 Verrucomicrobiota bacterium | reverse complement strand
TGCACGATGGGCAACTTCAAGGCCGGAGGGAATTTGCTCGAATTCAAATGAGCAAGTGTCCCCCGGAAAATCCGGATCCAGAACTTTCCTGTTATTATTCGAAACTGCTCACGACCTTAAGTGAATCGCAGCTTCGCGAGGGAAAACCTGAAATTCTCCAGCCAGAACCGATCTATTCAGGCGAAACTTCGTTCCAAAACGGCATTGCGGTCCGGTGGAGCGAACGAAAGGGCCGCTTGCATTTTGCGCTATTTAATTTAAGTGAAAGCCCGGTGCGATTTCAGGTTCCATGCGCGACTGGAGCTGGTTTCCATCCTGAGTTCATTTTTGGCACGGGTGCAATCCCTTCCGCCTCGATTCGAACCCAGGAAAATCGCCTCATTTGCGAGATCCCTCCCTGCTCGGGGGATATCTGGCGATTTCACCAGCGCATTTGATCCCTGCCATCCCGGTTGGATAGTCAATTTTCTTTTGGAAAAACTTATTGAAATGTCCATTCCGTAACATTAAGTGTAACCGTTTAAATAGATGAATAGCGATAGTGCCAGGTCCCCGGCAAAAGCTCCGAAGTGGAATGATTTGCCGCCGAAACAAGGCTTGTATGACCCACAATTCGAGCACGACGCCTGCGGTGTCGGCTTTGTGGTCAACATCAAGGGCAAAAAATCCCACGAAATCGTTCGCCAGGCACTTACCATCCTGATCAATTTGCGCCACCGAGGCGCTTGCGGTTGTGAAGAAAATACCGGTGATGGCGCAGGCATTCTCCTGCAAATGCCGGATAAATTTTTCCGCAAAGCTGTTCAGGGATTCAAACTCCCTGCTTATGGCGAATATGGCGTTGGCATGATGTTCCTGCCGCAGGATGCGGCGGAGCGCGCCAAATGCGAGGCGGTCGTCGAAAAGATGATTGCTGAAGAAGGCCAGGAGCTGCTTGGCTGGCGCACCGTCCCCACACGCAATGATACGCTGGGCAGTGTCGCTCGCGAGGCGGAACCTTTTGTCCGCCAGGTTTTCGTGAAACGCGCTGCGGCGATTCAGGATCCAATGGCGTTCGAGCGCAAATTGTTCGTGATCCGCGCCCGTTCCGCCCACGAAATTCGGAAATCCACCCCGCAATTTTACGTCGCCACCTTTTCGCACCGGACGATTTCCTACAAAGGAATGTTGATGTCGGAGCAGGTGGATGAGTATTTTCCGGACCTTGCTGATGCCGATCTGGAGAGTGCGCTGGCGCTCGTCCATTCGCGCTTCAGCACAAATACCTTCCCAAGCTGGCATCGCGCGCATCCCTATCGCTTGATCGCCCATAATGGCGAAATCAACACGCTCCGGGGAAATATCAATTGGATGCACGCGCGTGAATCGCTCCTTGCTTCCAATCTCTTCGGGGATGATATCAAAAAGATTCTGCCCATTATCGACACGACTGGCAGTGACTCGGCCATGTTTGATAATTGCCTGGAATTCCTCGTCCTCGGGGGGCGTTCCCTGCCGCACGCGGTCATGATGATGATCCCGGAACCATGGTCGAACCACGAGACCATGAGTGACGAGAAAAAGGCGTTTTACGAATACCATAGCTGCCTGATGGAGCCGTGGGATGGTCCCGCTTCGATTGCGTTTACCGATGGCACTTTGATGGGCGCGGTCCTGGATCGCAATGGCCTTCGTCCTTCGCGCTATTACGTGACCAAAGACGACCTCGTCATCATGGCGTCGGAAGTTGGCGTCCTGGATATCGCCCCGGACCGCATTCTGAAAAAAGGCCGACTGCAACCAGGGCGAATGTTCCTGGTGGATACTCAGGCCGGACGGATCATTTCCGACGACGAGATCAAATCCAAAATCGTCGCCGAGCAGCCTTATCGCGAATGGCTCAATAAATACATGCTGGAATTGGGCAAGTTGCCGGATATTTCCGATCTTCCCGAACCAGACCACGACACTGTGCTGCAACGCCAGCAGGCTTTCGGTTATACGTTCGAAGATTTACGCCTGCTGATGACGCCGATGGCCAAAACAGGCGTGGAGGCAATTGGCTCGATGGGAACGGACACGCCGCTGGCGGTGCTCTCCGATCAACCGCAGTTGCTCTATAATTATTTTAAGCAGCTCTTTGCGCAGGTCACAAACCCGCCAATCGATTGTATTCGCGAAGAGATTGTCACTTCCGCAGAGACGACAATTGGTTCGGAAGGCAATTTGCTCGATCCGCGTCCTGAAAGCTGCCGTTTGCTGGAGTTGAAGAATCCCGTCCTCACCAACGAGGAATTGGCAAAAATTCGCCACATTAAGCAGCCAGGGTTTAAATCCCTCACCATTCCCACATTGTTCAATCCCGCCGAAGGTGCCGCAGGGCTCGAAAAAGCCATGCAGCAGATGTTCGAGAAGGCGAGTGAGGCGATTCGCGATGGGGTGAATATCCTGATTCTCTCGGATCGTGGTATTGACCGCAACCACGCCCCGATACCCGCATTGCTCGCGGTTTCCGGTTTGCATCATCACTTAATCCGCGAAGGGACTCGAACCCGCGTCGGCCTCGTGCTGGAAAGCGGCGAACCTCGGGAAGTGCATCACTTCTCGCTGCTGATAGGCTTTGGTGCTGGCGCGATTAATCCATATCTCGCGTTCGAAACCCTGGATGACATGATTCGCCAGGGCCTCCTCAAAGACATCAAGCACAAGGAAGCGTGCAAGAACTACGTTAAAGCGGCTGGTAAGGGTGTGGTCAAGGTCATCTCCAAGATGGGGATTTCGACCATCCAGAGCTATCGAGGCGCTCAAATTTTTGAGGCCATTGGACTCAATCAGACCGTAATCGACCGTTATTTCACCTGGACGCCTTCGCGCGTTGAGGGCATCGGCCTCGATGTCATCGCGCAGGAAGTGCTCATCCGCCACAGTCGCGCCTTTCCCGAACGCTCCGTTAATGGTCATACGCTCGAAGCCGGTGGCCAGTATCAATGGCGCGCGGGTGGGGAAGTTCACCTGTTCAGCCCTCAAACGGTGCACAACCTACAACGGGCGGTTCGTGATGCGAACTACAAGGCTTTTAAAGATTACTCTTCACTGGTCAATGACCAGACAAAACGGCATTGCACGTTGCGCGGATTGCTGGAATTCAAGTTCCCGGCGAGCCCCATTCCGATTGAGGAAGTGGAATCGGTAGAATCCATCGTGAAGCGCTTCAAGACTGGCGCGATGTCCTATGGCTCGATCAGCAAGGAAGCGCATGAAAGCCTCGCCCTGGCGATGAACCGCATCGGCGGGAAGAGCAACACTGGCGAAGGCGGTGAAGATCCGGCTCGTTTCCAACGGGAAGCAAATGGCGATTCCAAAAACAGCGCCATCAAGCAGGTTGCTTCTGGGCGTTTCGGAGTCACGAGCGAATATCTCGTCAATGCACGCGAGTTGCAGATCAAAATGGCCCAAGGCGCCAAGCCTGGCGAAGGTGGCCAGTTGCCTGGCGGCAAGGTGTACCCATGGATTGCGAAGGTCCGTCTTTCCACTCCGGGTGTCGGGCTCATTTCACCCCCGCCGCATCATGATATTTACTCCATTGAAGACCTGGCGGAGTTGATTCATGACCTGAAAAACTCGAACCGGCATGCCCGTATCAGCGTTAAGTTGGTTGCGGAAGTCGGGGTTGGTACCATCGCGGCTGGTGTCGCCAAGGCACATGCCGACGTGGTTTTGATCAGCGGTTATGATGGGGGCACAGGTGCTTCGCCGCAGACCTCGATCAAGCACGCAGGCATTCCGTGGGAGCTCGGTTTGGCGGAAACGCACCAGACGCTTCTCCTGAACAATCTGCGCAGTCGCATCGTGGTGGAAACGGATGGGCAGTTGAAAACCGGCCGGGACGTTGTGATTGCCGCATTGCTTGGCGCTGAGGAATTTGGATTCGCCACCGCGCCGCTAGTATCGCTCGGGTGCATCATGATGCGCGTTTGCCATCTGAACACCTGCCCGGTCGGCGTCGCGACGCAGGACCCGGAATTGCGGAAAAAATTTACGGGCGATCCAGCGCACGTGGTCAACTTCATGCATTTCATCGCGCAGGAAGTCCGCGAAATCATGGCCCAGCTTGGGTTCCGCAGCATTCCCGAGATGGTTGGTCGGACCGACATGCTGGAAATGCGCAAGGCCGTTGCCCATTACAAAGCCCGGGGTTTGGATTACTCGCGTATTCTTTACGCACCTCCTGTCGGGCCTGAAGTCGGTCGCTTCGCCCAGATCCCACAAGACCACGGGCTAAACGACTCGCTCGATGTGACGAAACTGCTGGAGATCTGCGAGCCAGCTATCGAAAAAGGCGAGAAAGTTATCGCGAACCTTCCGATTCAAAACGTGAACCGGGTGGTCGGGACGATTCTCGGCAGTGAAGTGAGCCTGAAATACGGCGCGAAAGGGTTGCCTGAGGATACCATTCGCCTGAACTTCAAAGGTTCAGCCGGCCAAAGTTTCGGAGCATTCGTGCCCAAAGGCATCACTCTCACCCTCGAAGGCGACGCCAACGACTACGTCGGCAAAGGCTTGTCGGGCGGCAAAATCATTATCTATCCGCCAGCTGGATCCACATTTGTGCCGGAGGAGAATATCATCATTGGCAACGTCGCCTTCTACGGCGCGACCAGTGGTGAAGCTTATATCCGTGGGATGGCTGGGGAACGGTTCTGCGTTCGGAATAGCGGCATCAATGCGGTAGTCGAATCGGTCGGGGATCATGGTTGCGAATATATGACCGGCGGTCATGTGGTCGTGCTCGGCGAAACCGGTCGCAACTTTGCGGCAGGCATGTCGGGCGGCATCGCTTACGTGCTCGATGAGAAAGGGGATTTCCCGAATTGCTGTAATCGCCAGATGGTTGCACTCGAAAGAATCGAAGGCGCGGAAGAAATCGCCAGAGTTCGCGGCATGATTGAGAACCACCGCAAGTACACGAACAGCGCCCGTGCGGCCTATGTCCTTGAGAATTGGGACACGGTGAGTTCAAAGTTCGTGAAAGTCATGCCGAAGGACTACAAGCGGGTGCTGGAAGCATTTGCGCGCGTCAGCGCCGCTGGTTTGAGCGGTGATGAAGCGATCATGGCTGCATTTGAGGAAAATGCCAAAGACGCCTCGCGAGTTGGCGGGGGCTGATCCCCTGCGACAATCAACACAGTGATCCCTCCATACGCCAGTTGCGGAATCGACCTGGGAGCTCAGCGCTCCCGGTTGGAGACCTGCGCCCGGCGGCGGAGGATTTTCAGGTTCACCTCGGGTTGGAGCTAAAAATAAATAGTTGAATCCCATGTGCAACCTGTTAAGTAATCACGCCCGAAACTTAAGCCGTTCATTGCCTGTTCGGCTCACAATCACCCGCTGAAATTCCTGTTCAGAACAAAAAGACTACTTAAATGGGTAAACCCACTGGATTCATAGAATATCTTCGAGAACTACCCCTGGATCGTTCCGCGATAGAACGCATCCGTGATTGGAAAGAATTTCACCTTCACCTCACCGAGGAGCAACTCCGTGTGCAGGGTGCTCGCTGCATGGATTGCGGCATTCCGTTCTGCCACACCGGCCAGCTAATCAGCGGCATGGCCAGTGGCTGCCCGATTAATAACTTGATTCCGGAGTGGAATGACCTGGTTTATCGTGGCCTTTGGAACGAAGCGTTGGAACGGCTTCACCGCACGAACAATTTCCCTGAATTCACCGGACGCGTTTGTCCTGCTCCTTGCGAAGGCTCATGCGTGCTGGGCATTCACTCCCCGCCCGTTGCGATCAAAACGCTCGAAGCAGCCATTGCCGATAAAGGCTGGGAAATGGGCTGGATTGTGCCGGAAGCGCCAAAAGTTCGCACTGGTAAAAAGGTGGCGATCGTGGGTTCGGGCCCCGCTGGCCTTTGCGCTGCGGCACAGCTCAATAAGGCGGGTCACGACGTAACTGTTTTTGAACGCGCTGACCGTATTGGCGGCCTGCTCATGTATGGCATTCCCAACATGAAGCTCGATAAGTCGCTGGTGCTCCGTCGGGTCGATCAGATGGCGAAGGAAGGCGTTATGTTCAAAACCAACACGGAAGTTGGAAAGGACATCTCCGCCGAAAAACTGCTCGCGGACTATGACGCGATTGTGCTTTGCACCGGTGCCACCAAAGGCCGCGACCTTCCCATTGAAGGGCGCGATTTGAAGGGAATTCATTTCGCCATGGAATTCCTGCATGGCAATACCAAGGCGCTGCTCGATAACAAACAGGGCGAAAGTTTTATCTCTGCCAAGGATAAGGATGTAATTGTAATTGGCGGTGGTGATACCGGAACCGATTGCGTCGGCACCTCGATGCGCCATGGCTGCAAGAGCCTTGTGCAGCTGGAAATTCTCCCTCGGCCTCCGATGGAACGCGCCGCAAATAATCCATGGCCTGAATGGCCAAAGGTTTACCGCCTCGATTACGGCCAGGAGGAAGCTGCGGCTGTGTTTGGCAATGATCCACGCGTTTACCTCACCACTGCCAAGAAATTTGTTGGGGATGATTCCGGTCGGGTGAAGGAAGTCCATACGGTTGAAATTACCTGGGATAAAAACGAAAAGGGTCAATTTGTGCCGAAGGAAGTTCCGGGAACGGAAAAAGTTCGTCCCGCGCAACTCGTGCTGCTCGCGATGGGATTCCTCGGACCCGAACAGCCGTTGCTTGATGCTCTTGGCGTCGAACGCGATGCGCGGACCAACGTGAAGGCCGAATACGGACAGTTCCAGACCTCGATTCCGAAAGTATTTGCAGCCGGCGATGCTCGTCGAGGACAGAGTCTTGTGGTTTGGGCCTTCAATGAGGGTCGAGCGGCGGCTCGGGAATGTGATCGTTACCTGATGGGACGAACAGATCTCCCATAACTCCCATAACAAACACCGTATCGAGTTTGGCCGGGCAGTGATACTGCTCGGCCTTTTTGCTGCCCGGCTGTTTAATTCACATCACGTCCAAAACGGCCCAGCTTGACGTATAGCGCCGTTTGAATGGGTTGTTCCAGCGTGTAACCCCGATCCACTTTTTCCCGGGGTGGAACTTCCGGCTTCGAATTTTTCTTTTGGCGCTTTGAATTCATCTCAGTTGCTTGAGAGGAAAGTATGCGCAGTGGTGCCTCAGCGCCACGGATGCGCCGCTGAAGAGCGGTTCAGGAAAGCTCTGATTATGAATGGCTAAGGCGAAGGAAGAACAAGCAGGAGTTACTTCAACGTCAGGAAGTTTTTCATAATCTGCCGACCGTTTTCAGTCAAAATGCTTTCGGGATGAAATTGAACTCCCCAAATCGGCAGCTCCTTGTGTCGCACACCCATGATTTCGCCTTCATCGGTTTCGGCGGTTATTTCCAGGCAATCGGGCATGCTCTTTCGCTCGATGACGAGTGA
>JBQCGE010000369.1:0-14423 GCA_051955955.1 Verrucomicrobiota bacterium | reverse complement strand
AGAAGGGCTCGTCTTGTATGCATTCCTGACAACCAGCAAAACTGCAATCGATTGTAGGAACGTTGTCAAGAACCTAAGCCATCCCAGTGTCAGCGAATAAGACCGGCGCCGAAAAGAGGGGGAAATTTCGCAATGCCACTGCTTCGATTATTCGAGCTCAAAGGTCCCATTGATGACGATTGTGGTTCCATCACCACGGTCGTATGTGGATGTAAAAGTGCCTTGTGTTGGGGAAGTGAAATGGAGGTTAATATGGTGCTTGTCACCTTCAAATGTCGCCGGGCCCGTATAGGTCAATTCCAAGACTGCGTCGTCCGTATTGGGCTGATAAGTATAAGTCCCATCGCTTTCCTCGGGAGCATCTGAGTCATGATAAGTTTGAGCGGCAAAGGTGTATTTATGCGTCTGGCCGGTCGGTCCAGTGCTGGTGTAAGTTCTGGTGGCAAACATTGTACGGCCAGAGAGCGACCTTGGAGCGTTTCCGGTTGGCGGAGGTGGGTTTTCGCCGCCTCCGCCATTTCCAGGATCCTGGATTCGCGCTACAGTAAAGGTTCCTTCACCCGTTGCGCCGCTAGTGTAGCGAAAGGTTCCGCTGTTTGTGCTCGCGAAATTCAGCGTCAACATTTGCTCCCCGCCCGTCTCGGTCAAAGTAAGCGAAGCAGTTCTACCATCACCGACCGGGTGGTAGAGATAGGTTCCTTGCGCGGTGGCTCCGCTGCGTGTTTCCTGCCAGTTCGCGGCGTCAATCAACGAAATCACGCGATTATCCTGCCCCGGAATACTGAGGGTCATCTGGCTTGCGCTCAGGGTGTTTGGAGCTGTCGAATTATTGTTTGGTGGGTTGGAATTATTATCCCCTCCGCCTCCCCCGCTGCATGCGGTCAGGATCAAAATTGAAAAGAGAGTGAGATAAAATTTGTTCCACGAACTCAGGCTTGTATTCATCCTTGATAATTGTCGGCCTTTGGGCCTTGACGTCCGCATTTTTTCAAAACGGCATTGCCGACGTTATCGGGGCAAACTCTTAAATGCGGACCTCGTTTTTACCGCAAAGTGCTCGCGATATTCCTGAAGCGCCTTCAGGTGAAGCTATGCAGCCAGCCCGAACGAATCTTACACTCAATTGAATTAAAATTGCCGAGGAGTAACGATCAAGCGAGGAGCTTATTCACGACTTCTCCATGCACATCGGTTAACCGGAAGTCGCGACCCTGGAAACGATAGGTCAGCTTCGTGGGGTCAAATCCAAGCAAGTGGAGGATGGTTGCATTTAAGTCGTGAACATGGACTTTATCTTTCGTCGCGTTAAATCCAAAATCATCTGATTCACCGAGCGTGATTCCAGGCTTGATCCCTCCACCCGCCAGCCACATCGTGAAACAATTAGGGTGATGATCCCGCCCGTCGTTCCCGCCCTGAACCATCGGCGTTCGCCCGAACTCGCCACCCCACACCACCAGCGTGGAGTCGAGCAAACCACGCTGTTTCAAATCTCTAATCAAGGCGGCGCAAGCCTGTTCCGTATTCCTGCAATTCTTCTTTAAGTCCGCCACTAGGTTGCCATGTTGATCCCATGATTCATGGAAGAGTTCCACAAATCGCACGCCCCGCTCAATTAAACGGCGTGAAAGCAGGCAATTCATCGCGAATGAAGGTTTGCCAGGTTCCACGCCATACATATCCAGGATATGTTTCGGTTCCTTCGAAATATCCATCAACTCCGGGGCGCTGCTTTGCATCCGGTATGCCATTTCAAATGAGTTGATGCGCGTCGCGATCTCAGGGTCGCCGATCACGCCCAGATGCTTTTCATTCAATGCTCGGATGGAATCCAGGGTGTCTCGTTGGATTTTTTCATCAACACCTTTTGGATTTGATAAATACAAAATCGGGTCGCCCTGGCCTCGAAACATTACTCCGTTGTAAACCGTCGGGAGAAATCCTGAGCCCCAGTTGGAAGCGCCTCCGCTTGGGCCCTTTGCCCCTGAACTAAACACCACAAATCCGGGCAGGTTCTGCGATTCGCTTCCCAGCCCATAAAGTGACCACGCGCCAATGCTCGGTCGTCCAAATTGCTGAGAGCCCGTGTGCATCAAAATTTGTGCAGGAGCATGGTTGAAAGCATCCGTGTGCATGGATTTTACAATAGCGATGTCGTCCACCACACCTGCCATTTCTGGAAGAATCTCAGAAAGCTCCGCGCCGGATTCCCCATGCTTTGCGAATTTAAATTTTGGCCCAAGCAGCTTGGAATTGGGATTGATAAATGCAGCCCGGTAATCTTTTAACAGATCCGATGGTGGCAGAGTACCGTCGAATTTGGCGAGTTGCGGTTTGTTATCGAACAACTCCAAATGGCTGGGAGCACCTGCCATGAACAGGTAAATGACATTCTTCGCCTTCGGTGAATGATGAGGTTTTTTGGGGGCTAAAGGATTCGCTGGCGCTGCCACAAGGTTATCCGCAAGCAATGAGCGCAGGGCTATGCCCGCCAGGCCAACTCCGCATTGCTTGAAGAACCAGCGGCGGGAGACCCATTGCGGTGGCAGTCCCTTGTAAAGATGTGTTTCACAGTTCATAACACGGGCTTTCTCATTCTTTGGTGATGGTCTCATCCAGGTTTAGCAGCACCCGCGACACGACGGTGTATGCTGCCAGTTCAGTCGGCGTCGCGCCTTTTGGCAATGCTGCAGGAATCTCACTCTTGCCAGTTGCAAGTTCGTTCGGGTTCACCCACCCCTCGCCGATATGCTCTTTTTCCTTCTTCAATAAACTGAGCAATTCTCCCAACTCATCTGCTTCCGGTTTGCGGCTCAAGCAACTTTGGAATGCATAGCTAATCCGATCAGCATCTGAGTTTCCAAGGGCGAGCGATTTTGCCGCCAAAGCCTGCGCGCATTCCATAAAAACAATTTCATTCAAACTAGCGAGCGCTTGCAATGGCGTATTCGAGCGCATCCGGCGGACACAGGAGAAATCTCCGTTCGGCGCATCAAACGTTTGGAGAATAGGGTAGGGGACCGATCGGAATCTAAAGGTATAAACCGCGCGGCGATACCGCTCAGGGCCCGTTGCTTCGTTCCAAATCTTCGGTCCATAACTCGCCGGAGGCTGAAATAAAAATGAGGGGGCAGGGGGGGTAACGCTCGGACCTCCCATTTCCAAATTAATCAAGCCACTCGAGGCTAGAGCGACGTCCCGCACAATCTCGGCATCCACCCGGAAACGCGGTCCGCGCGCCAGCAACCGGTTGAATTGATCTTTTTCATACAATTCCGGCGTGACCTTCGAACTCTGGCGATAAACCGAGCTGTTCACGATCAATCGATGGATATGCTTTGTGCTCCAGGGAACGAGGTCTTTCTTGTTTTCGCCCGGTGCGAGGACGCTTGGCTCCATTAACTCGACCGCGAGCCAGTCGAGCAACTCTGGATGTGACACTTCCGGTGCGCGCATCCCAAAATCTTCCGGGGTTTCAAGCAAACCGATGCCGAAGTAGCTTTGCCAGATTCGATTCACATAAACGCGTGCAGTAGTTGGCGCTTTACGGTCAACCAACCATTTGGCGAAGGTCAGCCTGCTATCATCCGCTCCAGCAGGCAGTGGTTGTAAAATCGCTGGCACACCCGGCGTAACTGCCTCTCCCGGTTTGAGCCAATCACCTCGTTTGAAAATGTGTGCCGTTCGCTTTTCCTGTTCCGCTCCGTGTCCGGTGCGCGCCCGCAAGATGGAGGTTGGAGTCCCTTCCGGCCATTCTTTCCAGAGGGCTTCGATCTGGTCACTAACCTCCTTGAATTCTGGCACTTGCGTGCGCCAATGACTGAAAATCGCCGCAATCTGGGCTGGAGAGCGTTGTTCACGAGGAATCTTGAATATTTCCCGCACATTTAGGGGCACCGGATCAGCCACTATGTTCGTTGCTTCCGTCACTCCCAGCCGAAACCTGCCCAAATTGTGATTTTGGTTATCGTCCGAATTCCACCCTCCATGATTCTGTTTGAGCTTGAAGGTGAGAATTACTCCATTGGTGAACTGAAGTGGCTTCTCTGGAATAAACACCGCCTTTCGCGCCTGATTCCGGCGGCCCGGGCCTGCATCAATGCCCCAGGCAGTATCGTCCTTACCATCAATCGCGAATTCAATGGGCCCATAGACGCGCTTCTTCCCGGAGCGATCATCAAATTCCGGTTCCAACGGTTTCTCTGCATTGGAAAAATCCGCTGTTGCATTAACGAACTTATATGTTTCCCGGTTTCCAGGTTCCTTTGCGTCGGCCGCTTCGACTTCAAATTCACTTAACGCTGACATTCCCTTGATTGAACGGCCTGGGCCATTGCAGGGAAGATTTGGATCAGTCAGTTGTTCCAACTGAAAAGCCCCAATTACAGGGGTCGAATTTGTCCCCCGAAATTCGGCCGTCCACTTTGTTGGTGCATAACTCGCCGCGCGAACGGACTTATCCGAATAGTAATAATATCGTTCACCATTGTCCCCGGCATTTCGTACATCGACATAGCTCCACTCAGGCTGGTTGTTCTTCGTTGCTTCCTCCCAGTCGGCCATGCGCTTTTCCCAGTCTGGCGTGCGATGCCGAAGCCCTTCCTCAAGGTCACGCATTTTTCGCAGTAAATCAGACCGTTTTTGTTCCTCCCCCGGTGTATAAGCGACCATCGAAGCTTCGTGATCGTTACTGAGATACGCAAACATCCGGTAGTACTCCTCCTGCGAAATGGGGTCGAACTTATGGGAGTGGCATTGTGCGCATTGAATGGTGAGCCCGAGCACGCTTTTTCCAATTGCATCCATTCGGTCAAATAACGCATCCATCCGGAACTGCTCGGGATCCACGCCGCCTTCCTCGTTCAACATTGAGTTTCGCAGAAAACCAGTGGCGATGAGTTGAGCGTCAGTGGGGTTGGGTAATTCGTCTCCTGCGATTTGCTCAATTACAAATTGGTCGTAGGGAAGGTCCCGGTTAAAGGCGTTGATGACCCAGTCGCGGTAATGCCAGACGAATCGTGGTTTATCTTTCTCAAATCCATCTGAATCCGCATACCGGGCCGCATCCAGCCAATGCCGTCCCCAACGTTCGCCATAATGCGGAGATGCCAGCAACCGATTTACGGCTTTTTGGTAGAAATCCGGAGCCCCATCATCCAAAAAGGAATCAATCTCGGCCAGCGTTGGAGGCAAACCCACCAGGTCAAGGCTTAGCCGTCGCAACAGCGTAACTCGGCTTGCCTCGGGAGATGGGGTTAGATTTTCTTTCTCTAATCGCGCTGCAATAAATGCATCAATTGGCGTGCGCACCCATTCCGAATTTTTCACCGTGGGAATGGCTGGCCGGACAGGTGCCTTGAAAGCCCAATGCTGCGAAGGCCCAGCAGAATCCTTCGTATCCGCCACTTCTGCGCCTGGCCATTCAGCTCCTTGATCAATCCAGGCCCGAATCAAAGCGATTTTCTCAAAGGGAAGGGGATCACCTTTCTTTGGCATCCGTTTCAGATCCTCTCGCGCACCAGTTAATGCCAGCAACAATGGACTTTCAACCGATTTGCCCGCGATAATGTCAGGACCATTCTCTCCGCCTTTGAAAGCAGCGCTCTTTTTATCCAGCCGCAGTCCTGATTCCTGTTTATCGGGGCCATGGCATTTGAAGCAATTCTCCGCAAATATCGGTTCGATATCCCGCGCAAAATCAATTTTTCGATCTACCGGCTCAGGGATTTTCGAGAGGTCAACCGGCGCTGCCGCAAATCCGGTACAATAACCTGCCAAAATGAAAATCGGGACGAAAAGATTACGCTTCATTTGGGACACAAAAGGCACTATGCCCTTGGACGCACAAGAAGGAAATAAAATTGAATTGAACTTTTGAAGGTTTCGAATGCCGGTTTTCCCCGGCATTCAACGATCAGAATGCAATCTAAAAGACGCCGTTCGCTTCAGCTTTTCAAGCGAGGCTTTTTCTCAACTCTCGGCGCGAAATATTGAATGGTGGCTCGCAATCCATCTTCGAGAGAGACCTTCGGCTCCCATTTCAAAACTTTTCGCGCGAGCGATATATCCGGTTGGCGCATTTTTGGATCATCCTGCGGGAGAGGTTTGTGGACAATCTTGCTTTTTGATCCGGTTGCGTTTTTCACGGCCTCTGCGAACTGGATCATGGTCATTTCACGCGGATTTCCAATATTCACTGGCAGGGCATAGTCACTCATCATCAGGCGGTAAATGCCTTCAATCAGGTCTGAGCAGTAGCAGAAACTTCGGGTCTGCTTGCCTTCGCCGAAAACGGTGAGTGGCTTTCCCTCAAGCGCCTGACCGACAAATGCCGGTACCACCCGGCCATCATTCATGCGCATACGAGGGCCGTAGGTGTTAAAAATACGCACGATTCGGGTCTCCATTCCATGTTCCCGATGATAGGCCATGGTCAACGATTCAGCGAAACGTTTTGCTTCATCGTAACACCCACGAGGTCCAATGGTATTCACATTGCCCCAATATTCTTCCGTCTGGGGATGCACCAGGGGATCGCCATAGATTTCAGAGGTTGAGGCGATCAGGAAGCGGGCTCCTTTATGTCTCGCCAGGCCAAGTGCTTTGTGGGTGCCAAGTGATCCTACTTTTAATGTCTGGATCGGCAATTCCAGGTAATCGATTGGGCTTGCGGGCGAAGCGAAATGCCAGACGTAATCAACGCTCCCATGCAAAAAGATGAATTCAGTTACATCCTGCTGGATAAACCGGAAGTTCGGGTTCCCACTCAGATGATCAATATTATCAACTGATCCAGTTACGAAATTGTCGATGCCGATTACGGTATGTCCCTTGGCCAGAAGGTAATCGGTTAAATGAGATCCAAGGAACCCGGCAGCGCCGGTAATCACGGAAACAGGTTGTTTTTTTGAATTCTGCTTTTGTCTTTGGGGCATAAACTCCTTGCCATTCAGATATAGACACAACCCTCCTGCGTAAATAAAAAAGAGGAGTGGGTGAATTCCCGCAGCCTCATGGGGACTACGTCGCAGTGTTGATAAAATCTCCCCCGCGTAAGGCCGGTTTCTCACTTGATGAAATAGCAGTGTCTTAAAAATATACACCTTTAATCACCGCTCAACCGTTTAAGCCGATTCACGTTAGTTCCTGAAGAACAAACATTTCCAATGGTTTGGGAGGACAAATGCACAGGAAGCCGCCATTCTTTCGAACTCTTTTGGCACCGCGTCTGCTCATACCCTTTCGTTAGCAATCCTGTTCAAGCGTTCTTCTCGGGAAGGACGCAGAGCGGCCCTCGAGTGAGGTGCCGCTTTTTTTATTTTCTTTTAGAAATTAATTTTTGAAACGAAAACTTTTTTCCATGTGTATGGTCTATATCAGTGGAGGAATGCCTCCTCCATTGGTGAGATTATATGCCTGATGTCTCGCGCCGCCCAAATGGGTTCACCCTCGTCGAATTGCTGGTGGTTATCGCAATAATCGCCATTCTTGCGTCGCTGCTCATGCCCGGCTTATCAAAAGCCAAAGCGAAAGCCAACAGCATCAAATGTCTGAATGACATCCGACAGCTTGGACTTTCCGCAAGTTTATACGCGGGAGATCACGACGGAGAGTATCCCCGTCGAATGCAATGGACCAATTCATGGGTTGCCACCCTGA
The DNA here is from genome assembly GCA_051955955.1 of Verrucomicrobiota bacterium. Classification (GTDB taxonomy): domain Bacteria; phylum Verrucomicrobiota; class Verrucomicrobiia; order Limisphaerales; family SXQI01; genus DASVNK01. The sequence continues at coordinate 6,764 of JBQCGE010000369.1, read as the reverse complement.
AGCCTTATTATAAAACAGCCAGTCTCCTGGCCTGCCCAAGCGACCGTTTTATTTTCACCACCGGAAATCACGAACGCCGAAGTTATCTATTCAATGGCTTTAATGATTTCTGGCAAAAGACTCTTTCAGACGCGAATTACAGGAGAGTGATGGCCTGGAACTACCCGCATGGCATGAAGGAGGCCGCTATTCCGCTCGCCAGTGACACGATTCTTTTCGGCGAGAAACGCACCGGTTCCTATCACGTTCACATGGATTTTGGCCAACTCCGGGGAAATGACAGGGAGGAGGTAAACCAAAATATGCACAAGGATGCTTCCGGCAAAAAATCCGGCGGATCGAATTTCCTGTTCGTTGATGGCAGCGCTCGCAAACTGAAATACGGCGGCTCGGTTCAACCGATCAACCTTTGGGCAATTACTGACGAATGGCGGAATGCCCCCGTAGAACTGCCTTAAGCAACTCCCGCAGTTATGCCTTTCTCCGCATCATTCTCAACAGCAGAGCAGGGGACCTTCACTCGTTCGCTGAGTTTGTCCACAGTTGGCGACCTGCGCGCTCAAAACAATGAACTCGTTCTGAATCCCGATCCTCTCCTGACAACATTTCTACCGATGGTGAAAGGAGTGGTAAGCTCCCTGCTTCCTGAAGCTCCAGATTCGGTGGATTCAGTTTGTGTCGCGGTCTTTCAGGCATTTGCAATCCGCGTGCGAAAGCTGCCTCGAAAAACTCTGCTCGCGTATTGGTTTTTAAAAACAGCCTGGTTCGCGGTTCGTGCAGAACGGAAAAATCTGCAACTTGGCCCCCAAACGAATGCAGTCGGCCGCGCAACAGAATTTACGCTTAAGCGTCTCTTTAAGTTGAAGCGAAAACCCACCAGTCTGTTCATTCTGGCCGAACTGCTTCACGAACCACTCGATTCCGCTGCTCGCGCCGCCCGGTTAAGTTTGCAGAAAGCTGAAAAGCTCCGATCTCAAATTGAGCATCGCTTTCAAACGAAGCTACGAAAGAAGTTTCAAATTGATCTCAGTACCATCCTCCAAGGTTGGACTGCCCCGAACACAGAAGATTTGGCTCAGGCCATTCGGGTTGAATTTCAAAGTGCGGTTTCCACCCAGAGCAAGCCTCGCCGCGTTCGAGCGATTGTATTTCAATGGCGCTTGTTGAAGCTGAGAACTCTGTTGCGCCGATTTTTGCGAGGCCTTGGAATTGTGCTCGCTGTCTTTGGGCTTTTGGTTGCGTCGTTTGCGTATCTGGCGACGCATGGTTATCTCAATTTGTATTTCCTTCAGATGTCGGCCAAACAGGCCCTGAAAGATGTTCCGGAGCTTGCGATTCCAGCCAATCCCTGGCCCCAAAACGACGCGCAGAAATCCAGCATGGCATCCGGTACACCCAAAAAATCTGAAGAGTTGTTCCTTTGGAACCGAATCTGGCCTGCCCGACTCTCGTTCTCCGCATCGGACTGGCAAAGAATTAAGCCATCTCACATTGAACCGATCCCAAACATGATGGGCTCGGATGGACGGCTTATCCTTCGCAATCCAAAAGCCAAACGAAGCGGGCTCTCGGGTGTTGTCGGCCTGGAGTTGGATTGGACGGAGGCACAACTCGATTTCGGCGGTCAACATTTCGAAAAAGTGGCCGCTCGATACCGAGGCAATGGCACCTATATCAACTCGCTCTATGGGCCCAAGCAATCGTTTAAAATTGACCTCAATAAATTTACTAAAAAACAAAAGCTTGCGGGCCTTAAGGAACTGAACCTCCTCAACAGCGTTCCTGACAATTCTTACATGTTCGATGCGTTAAGTGAACGTCTGTTTCGCGACCTCGGCGTTCCCGCCCCCCGCACCAGCTACGCCTATCTTACACTCAATGCGCCTGGAACATTCACAAACCAGCCACTCGGTCTCTATGTGGTCGTAGAAAATATCGATTCCGCCTTTGCTGAGGATCGCTTCGGCTCAAAGGACACTCCCATTTTTAAGCCGGTCACTTACGATTTGTTTAAAGATTTGGGTGACGACTGGAACGCTTATGCCGCGATTTACGATTTGAAGACCAAAGCCACTGATGCTGAAGAAAACCGAGTCATTGCGTTTTCCAGGTTGGTCACTCATGCGTCAAACGATGAGTTCGCCCGAAAGCTTCCTGAATTTCTGGACCTTGAGGAATTCGCCGCTTTTCTTGCAGGACATGTTCTGCTTTCGAGCTATGACGGTTTTCTGTCGAATGGACAGAACTTTTATCTCTACCTCGATCCGCGCTCGAATCGTTTCGGTTTCATTTCCTGGGACCAGGACCATTCGTGGGGTGAATTTCGTTACGTCGGAACGGTGGAAGGTCGAGAAAAAGCCAGCATCTGGGAACCTGCTTCCTACAAATTTCATTTCCTGGAACGGGTGATGAAAGTGGAAGCATTCCGGAAGGCCTACCGAAACAGGCTGGAGGCCGCCTTGCGGGACTTGTTCACGGTGGACCGGCTTTATGCCCAGGTTGATGAACTCGCGACTTCAATTCGTACTGCTGTTTCGGCTGAATCTCAGTTCCGATTGAAACGGTTCGACGAAGCCGTCACGAATAAGTGGACTCCCGGACCAAGGAACGGCGGTCCTCCCGAAGGCCCTCTTTCACAGGTGCATCAGATCAAACGCTATATTCCAAACCGCATTCAATCCATCCGTGAGCAACTCGATGGCAAATCGAACGGTGAGCGTCTGCAACGCCATTGAGTTTGTTGAGCATTTCTTCCTTTAGTTTGTCATTTCCTCTTCTGGCCAGTAACGTCTCGGCCTTCGATGTCGCAGATGCTTAAATCGACCGGCGCTCTTGGAGTAGCCACGCTCACCAGCCGTCTCCTCGGGATGGTCCGGGAAATGGTTTACGCCGGTTTCATGGGGGATAGCGTAGTGGCTGGCGCATTCAAGACTGCTTTGATGATCCCCAATCTTTTTCGGCGATTGCTGGGTGAGGGCGCATTGACGGCGGCCTTCATTCCCATTTTCAAAGAAAAGGAAAAGCAGGCAGGCGAAGCGGAAATGTGGAAGGCTGCAAATGCAGTCCTCTCAGGCCTGTTGATCGCCTCTTCTATCATTATCGTTCTAGTCGTTGCTGGAATTTCGCTCACCCTGTTCCTGGGGCAAAGCCCATCCATTGCCGCGGCGATGACAAAGGCAGGAACCGTTCATAACGCGACTCTCACTTGGATGAAGCCCAGCACCCGGCTCATGCTTGAGCTCGCGAGGATCATGTTTCCTTACATGCTCCTGGTCTGCGTTGCGGCCGTTTACATCGGCATGCTGAATGCAAGGGGCCATTTCTTCGTGCCCGCATTCGGAGCCAGCATTCTGAATGTTGTTTTGATCACGAGCGTTCTCGTAGTCGCACCGTTTTTCGGCAAAACTCTCGACATCAAAATCTACGTGCTCGCGGTCGGCGTTCTGGTTGCGGGTGTTGCTCAGCTTCTTTATCAACTCCCATATTTATACAAGGAAGGTTACCGTTGGAAGTGGGTCACCCCCTTTGGTAATCCGGTTGTAAAACGGGTTGTCCGGCAGATGCTACCGGGAATGCTCGGTGTGGCCGCGTTTCAGTTCAACGTCCTTACCACCACGACACTGGCGTTTTTGATGGATCCGACAATTGTCGCCTCCTATGATTACGCGGTGCGCTTGATGGAGTTCCCGCAAGGGCTGTTCGGAATCTCTCTCGCCACGTACTTGCTGCCCACTCTTTCCGGTCTCGCTGCAGATAAAAAATACGGAGAATTCAGGTCCACCTACAAACAGGCCGTCGGTTATTTATTTTTTTCCAATCTGCTCGCTTCAATCCTGCTGCTGATTCTGGCCAAGCCAATGATCCGGCTGCTGTTTCAACATGGAAATTTTGATGCCGGTTCTACCATTCGTTCCACCTTTGCCCTGCAATGTCTCGGCCCCGGTTTGTTGGCGTTTTCAATGGTCAATATTACCGCGCGCGCGTTTTATGCCCTCGGAGATACTCAAACGCCAATGAAGATCAGCGCGTTTTGTCTGGTACTGAATATTATTTTCGCCCTTTGGCTCCTGCCCCCGCTTCAACAGGGAGGAATGGGTGTTGCCAACACGTTGAGCGCCACACTCAATGTTTATCTTCTGATTTATGGATTGAAACGGAAGCTCAGCAAACTCGATTTTGCCGATCTGAAACCGCTCTTGTTTCAAATGCTCACAGCCGGGATTCTGGCTGGACTTTTCGCTTATGGGACCAGCTACGCCTGGGAGGAATATGTCGGCGGAGGACGGTTGGTTAAGCGGATTGGAGCGGTCTTCGTTCCGATTGGAATATCCGCGCTTGTGTATATTGGAACTTTACTCTGGCTGAAAGTGCCGCAGGCACAAGACATTCTGAATCTGCTACGCGGTAAATTCAGGCGCTCGGCTCCATAATCCAACGCCGCGCTTTCATCTCGGAGCGCGGCAGACTGTTCACGGCTGTGAGTGAAGTTGGGATGCGAAGGGTAAAGGCCGTTTGTAATGCTTTTTCGATCCGTTCGGTCAACCCTGTCACATCCACACAATTTGGCACAGGCTCAATCACCAGAGCCAGTTCACGCATTGATCCACGAGCCGTCACCCGCACCTGATATTCAGCCACTTCAACATGCTTGCGGATAATTTCTTCAATAGCGGTCGGGTAAATGTTCACGCCTCGGACCACCACCATATCATCCACCCGACCAATGATTCCACCTTCCAGTGCAGTCTCATGACGCCCGCATTCACAAGGTTTATTCACGGCATGGTGCGCCGCTACTTTGACCAAATCTCCCGTGCGATAGCGGAGCAGGGGAGAGCCATCCCGGTGCAACGTAGTAATAATTAACTCCCCGGACTGTCCAATCTCCACGGCATGCCCAGTCTGCGGGTCGACAACTTCAGCGAAATAATGCTCATCTATGATGTGCAACCGACACGGGTGAACCGGACATTCATAACTGATCGGGCCCGTTTCAGTCATCCCGTGATGATCAAATACCTGAGCTCCATTCCAGAGTTGCTCGATTCTGTCGCGCGTCGCCACAATGCTTCCACCAGGCTCTCCGGCTACTATGATTTTTCGGACGACAGATTTTGAGAGGTCGATTTTCTCTCGTGCCGCCACTTCACCGAGGTGGATTGCATACGTCGGGGTGCAGCAGAGCAGGGTGACCTTGTTCTCTATTAAAAGATTTAAGCGGAGCAGGGTGCTTAATCCACCTCCGGGAATAGAAAGGACCCCTGCCCGGTTCGCCGCCTCGAAGGCTGTCCAGAATCCAAGGAAAGGTCCAAAGGAGAATGCGAAAAACGCAATATCATCTTCGGTGATTCCAGCCGCTCGATATACCTCCAGCCAGCAGTTCACCAACACGTCCCAACTCTCCGGAGTATCCAGCCATCGCAACGGTCGTCCGGTAGTCCCGCTGGTCGCATGCAAACGTGTGTAACGTTGGGTTGGGTAGGTCAGATCCGTTCCATAGAGTGGATGCTCCAATTGGTCCTGCACCAGTTCGCTTTTTCGGGTAAATGGGAAGGATTCAGAATATTCCGCCAGCGTGTTAAACGATTTCGATTCCCAACCTGTTTTACGCCGGTAGAAAGCATTTGCCGGGAGAATTTTCCCGAGCAAGGCATTCAGGGACTGAAGTTGGCGGGATTCGATCAGAGCCCGCCCAACATTTGATCGATTACCAGGCAGCATGGCGCTGGTAATTTAATGTTGACGCGTGCCTGCGTTCGAGCTGGCAACGGCCGCAGGTTTGGCCGGTGCCGCCGGGCCCGGTTTGTAAAAGGTCACAAGGCAACCACCCAGAGCCGCAAGAACCAGCCCAACATAAAATTGCGGCTTGATGCTGCCCCAGCCACCCGCAGGTGGATGTTGGACAAGGGTGTAGATGGCGTTGATCACCGGCGCACCTGCAAATACGATTGCCATCACGACAGCCGGTTTTCCACCCGCGCCAAACGCGAGTAAAACGCCAAAAGCGCCAATCGCCCCAACGATCCCCGCGATCAAGGACCACCAAAGCCCTTTAGCGGGAAAAGTCATGGAGGCTCCTTTCGCCACGAGAACAGCCAAGGGAGCCAAAACCGCCGTGAGGAAGTAGGCCACGCCGACAAACAGAAACGCTTTATAACGGCCATTCACCGGGTCACCCATACCCATCTGGCCCGTGTGCAAAAACGCTCCGTAGAATCCCCAGGCAAAAACCGTCAGCAACGAAAAAACCAGCCACGTCATACCGCTCGAGTTATTACTCATATACCGGCGAAGAATATATACGCAGACGTATTATTCAAGCAGACTTCATCGGTTGAACCAAACCGAAAACGCGACTGACTAAACCGGCCATACACCTCAACACCTGGAGGTCCGATCTGAAATCTTTCGTCTCATCAAAGAACGAGCGAAAAATCATCCGACAACAACCAAGCTAAAAGCCGCCCAAATCGTTAGCAGGCAGTCCGGTCTGATGCACGCGACCCAAATGCACGGGAATCACGAACCAACATACTCGGTTCAAACCAGCCCAAACCAAGGAAACACGCCAGAATCGAAGCTCGAAACGCAGGCTGAATGCAAATCGCACAATATATGTTATATCTAATAATTCAACCCTTCACATTTCCCATCCGTGCCCGTGCGAATGCAATTTCTTGTCATGGAATTTTAAACCCTCTTTTCTCGGGAACTCTTTCCTGAGAATCTTTCGTAATAACTTTTTACATTCTGTTTCTCCGACA
>JBQCGE010000368.1:0-3958 GCA_051955955.1 Verrucomicrobiota bacterium | reverse complement strand
CCCGAAATGTGCGCTCATCGTGCATCATGGTGGGATTGGAACGACGGCCAAGGCATTGAAATCAGGCACACCTCAATTGCTGCTTCCATTTGCATATGACCAGTTTGATAACGGGCATCGTGCCGCGCGGATGGGAGCGGGTGATTGGTTGAGACAACGGGACGTGCAAAGCGAAAGGTTTGAAGCAACTGTTAGCCGTTGCCTGAACGAAGCAGTCAAAACCAAGTGCCGCCAGATTCGAGATCACTACACGCATGCCGATGGCGCAGTGGCAGCGGCGGACATACTTGAACGGGACTGGGAAACCCAAGAAAAAAGCGCGCCGAAGCGCGCCTGTAAATAATGCAAATGTCAGTTGGAAGTGTCAGCCCACGCGGTTGCGACGCTTCACCTTCAACTGAGCAATGGAGTGAAGCAAAGCGGCATTGACGCTGGCCAATTCCTCCTCGGTTAAGCGCTCCTGCAATCGTGCTTCAGCGCGCTTCCGGGCTTCTTCGGCTTTTAGTTCGTCAATGTTTTCGGCTTTGATCGCCATATCGGTCAGCACCGCCACGCGATCTCCAGTGATCTCGACAAAACCTTCGCCGACAGCCAGGAAATAATCCTGACCATTTTTTCGGACAGCGATTTCGCCCGGGACGATCTGGGTCATTAAGGGAATGTGCATGGGAAAAACTCCCATTTCACCCTCGACCGCCGGGAGCGTGACCATATCCACATCCTCGGAATAGGTGATCGCTTCCGGCGTGACGATTTCCAATTTAAGAGTGGCGGCCATAATTATTCCCGAATTTCGTCGATCTTGCCCTTCATGTAGAAGTTACCTTCGGGCACGTCGTCGTGTTTACCTTCGAGAATTTCCTTAAACCCTTTAACCGTATCGGCAACGGCGACCTGTTTACCAGGACGTCCGGTGAACACTTCAGCAACCGTGAATGGCTGGCTGAGGAAGCGCTGAATTTTCCGCGCGCGGAAGACAGTGGTCTTATCCTCAGGCGAAAGTTCATCCATACCGAGAATGGCGATGATGTCCTGCAAGTCTTTGTAACGTTGCAGCACTTTCTGGACACCGCGAGCCACGTCGTAATGTTCCTGGCCAACGATTTCCGGCGTCAATGCGCGAGAGTTCGAGGCAAGGGGATCAACGGCCGGGAAAATACCCAACTCAGCGATGGAACGCTCGAGCACGATGGTTGCATCCAAGTGCGCGAAAGTTGTCGCGGGAGCGGGGTCGGTAAGGTCGTCCGCAGGGACGTAGACGGCCTGGAAGGAGGTGATGGAACCTTTCTTCGTGGAAGTGATGCGTTCCTGAAGGTCGCCCATTTCAGCGGCCAGAGTCGGCTGGTAACCGACGGCGCTGGGTGTGCGGCCGAGGAGCGCGGACACTTCGGAGCCAGCTTGTGAAAACCGGAAAATGTTATCGATGAAGAGCAACACGTCCTGGTTCTTTTCGTCGCGGAAATATTCGGTGATGGCCAAACCGGAAAGCGCGACGCGGAGACGTGCTCCGGGTGGCTCATTCATCTGGCCGTAAACCAAGGCGATCTTTGATTTGCTGAGATCCTTCTGGTTAATGACGTTTGCCTCGGACATTTCGTGGTAAAGATCGTTTCCTTCACGGGTCCGTTCACCGACACCCGCAAACACGGAGTAACCACCATGCAACTTGGCGATGTTATTGATCAACTCCATGATGACGACGGTCTTGCCGACACCCGCACCACCGAAGGCGCCGACTTTGCCACCCTTCAAGAAAGGGCAGATCAGGTCGATGACTTTGATACCGGTGGTAAGCACCTGAGGCGAGGTCGCCTGGTCAGTCAATGGAGGAGCCTGCCGGTGGATCGGATAATATTTATCCGCCTGGACCGGCCCGCGCTCATCCACGGGAGCGCCAGTCACGTCAAACACGCGTCCGAGCACCCCTTCGCCTACGGGCATGGAGATCGGAGCGCCAGTGTCTGCCACTTCGAAGCCGCGCTTGAGCCCTTCGGTTGAGGACATCGCGACCGCCCGCACCCAGTTGTCGCCCAGGTGTTGCTGGACTTCCAACGTGAGCTTCGCCGGCTGGTTCTGCAGGGTATACTCAACCGTCAGGGCATTATAAATCGCCGGCAGTTGGCCCGTGAACTCGACGTCCACCACCGGTCCGATCACCTGTACTATTTTACCTTTGTTCATCTAAACTATTCTTTCCAATTTGCTGGTTCGCCGCTTGCGACAGAGTCGCCTTTGTAAATTAATTATGCTCCCATTGCCATCGTGGCGCTGGTGATTTCGAGCAGTTCCTTGGTGATATTCGCCTGGCGGAGCTTGTTGTATTCAAGGGTCAAATCCTTGATCAACTGCTTCGCGTTGTCGGTTGCGTTCTTCATCGCGACCATTCGCGCGCTGTGCTCGGAAGCTTTTGCCTCGAGCAGAATCTGGTAAACCTGAAAGTTCAGGTAATGAGGCAATAACGCGCCAAAAACGTGACCGGCTCCGGGTTCGAACAAAAATTCAGTCGCACCGGTGTCCAATGCCACTTTCTCGTTGCCCTCGACACCATGTTGCAAGACTTCGATTTCGCCGACCGGCAGGAGGGTGCGGACTTCAGGTTTTTGGGTCAGAGTGGAGATAAAGTTCGTGAAAAGAATATCCACCTGGTCCACTTCGCCTTTGAGGAACAAATCCTGCGCGAATTTTGAAATGGCCCGACCTTCGCTGAAGAGCGGCGCATCTTTGTAGGTAAACTCAGCCGCGAGCTTTCGCTGGGTGCGGGCGATGAATTGGGAACCTTTGCGGCCCGCCGCGACAAAGACTGTGGTGTTCTTATCGAACTTGGCCGCTTCACGGAGGAGATTGCTATTCAATGCACCCGCGAGACCCTTGTCACTGCTGATGACAATGAGCGCACGCGTGCGCACGGGGCGAACTTCCATGAGCGGGTGAGTGAAATCACCAGCCAAAGCAGTCACCTGTGCGAGGACCTTATTCAGCAGCTCGGCATATGGACGGCCCGCCAGCGCGGATTGCTGCGCTCGGCGCATTTTCGACGCGGCGACCATCTGCATGGCCTTGGTAATCTGCGCCGTATTTTTTACCGACTTAATGCGGCGGCGTATGTCACGTGTGCTGGGCATGAACTTAAATTTTTCTGTTACTCATCCCCACGGAGACTTTCCTGCTGGGGTTTGAATTGTGCGGCCGGTTACCTGTTTAGCGGTAGCCCTGCTTGAATTCAGTAACTGCGGCTTTCAAATCATTGACTGTGGCATCGCTCAAGGCTTTTTCCTTGGTAATGGTCGAAACGATGCTCGCTTTACGGGTCGTGAGGAAGTCAGTGAATTTCCCCTGAAAATCCTTTACCTTGTCCACGGGGATATCATCCATATAACCGTTTTGAACGGTCCAAAGAATGGCGGCCTGAATTTCGACCGGGATTGGGTTGTATTGAGGCTGCTTGAAGACTTCCACAATGCGTTTGCCGCGTTCCAATTGGGCCTGGGTTTTGGCATCCAAATCCGAACCGAACTGTGCGAAAGCCGCCAATTCGCGGAACTGAGCGAGATCCAGCTTAATGCGGCCAGCCACTTGTTTCATGGCCTTGATCTGCGCGGCAGAACCGACGCGAGAGACGGAGAGACCGACGGAAACAGCAGGACGAATGCCCTGGTAGAACAAATCCGTTTCCAGATAAATCTGACCGTCGGTAATGGAAATTACGTTTGTTGGAATATAGGCAGAGACGTCACCCGCTTGCGTTTCGATAATTGGAAGAGCGGTCAAAGAGCCGTTTCCATATTTTTCGCTGACACGAGCGGAACGTTCGAGCAGGCGGCTGTGCAGGTAGAAGACGTCACCGGGATAAGCTTCACGACCGGAAGGACGCTTCAACACGAGCGACACCTGGCGGTAAGCAACGGCGTGTTTGGAAAGATCGTCAAAAATGATCAAGGCATCCATTCCGTTATCCATG
>JBQCGE010000367.1:0-5998 GCA_051955955.1 Verrucomicrobiota bacterium | reverse complement strand
AGATGGTGTAAGCGGTGAATAGACCGACAATCCAACAGAATGGCGCGGCCAAAACCCGGTACTGCTGGCGCACCCATGTGCGGACAATCCAAAAACAGGAAATTACGACCGAAAAGCCGAGGAGTGTCAGAAATTGACCGCGACTCGTTGCACCCGTCGCCAGCGGCGCAAACACTAGAATTGCCAGAACAGAGCCGAGGATGCCCTTCTCACAAATGGCATCCAAATCCTCACGATCCAAAGCACCCCACCTGCCGCGCCGACTGGCACGGAGGCCACCGTTCATGACCGTGTGACCCTTCGTGCTGGAGGCGCTTGATTCCAATCGATTCAGGAGAGGAATTCGCGAGGATCTGTAATCCGACCGGTAATGGCGCTCGCCGCAACAGTCGCTGGCGAGGCGAGGAATACCTGTGATTCCTTATGCCCCATGCGTCCCGGGAAGTTGCGGTTCGTGGCACTGATGCATTTAAGCGGCACATTCATGCGGCCAAAGGTATCCACAGGCCCGCCGAGACAGGCTGCGCAACCGGCGTTTTCAGTCATTTGCACACCGGCATCGACCAGGATATCCCAAACTGTTTTCTCGCCCCAACGCGCGTTTTGCAAGTCGTGGACGATCTCCGGAGTTGCGGGCACGCCGAAGGTATCAATTGTGACTCGTTTGCCGCGCAGCACTTTCGCGAACTCCAGAAAATCGCTGGTTTTGCCGCCCGTGCATGAACCGATGTAAGCGCGGTCGAGCTTAATAGTGTTTAATTCCTTGGCCAGTTTGCGATTGCCCGGGTCAGGATGGCAGGCCACGGTCGGCTCAAGTTTCGAGAGGTCAACCACCATTTCATAGACAAACTTCTCGTCACGATCCCGTTCCACCGGGTCGTAAGTCGATTTCGTGCCATTCAATCGGGTACGATGGTCGACAAATGCTTTGGTTTGCGCGTCGAATTCAAAGATTCCATTTTTGCCGCCCGCTTCTATCGCCATGTTCGCGACGGTCATGCGGTCATCCATGGAGAGGCTGGCCACACCGGACCCATCGAATTGCATCGCGCGATAAGTGGCGCCATCAAACCCGATCTGGCCGATCACGTGCAAAATAATATCCTTCGCCATCACGCCGGGATTCATTTGGCCTTCCAGCCGGAAATGCATCGTTTCAGGCACCTTGATGAGTAACTTGCCCGTTCCCATTACGAAACCGGCATCTGTATTGCCAATGCCGGTGGCGAACTCATTGAAAGCTCCGGCCATGCACGTATGCGAATCGGTGCCGAAGAGGATTTCACCGGGGCGGGTGTGGCCTTTCTGCGGAAGCGCGGTGTGGCAAACGCCAGCGAAATTGGAACCGTACTGGCGCTTGAGCGGACCCTTTGTGGGATCAAAAACCCAGTGGCCATTGGGGTCATCAATGACGTCGTAAAAATAGGGAAGCCCCTGCTCTTTCGCGAAATCGCGCAGAATATCGACGTTGCGGTTGGATTTGCTGTCCGCGGTAAAAATATAATGGTCGGGAATGATGACCACTTTATTGCGATCCCACACCTTTGCGTTTTGGCCGAATTCGCGCTTAAAAACGCCAATCGTGCCAGGCCCGCAAACATCGTGGGTCATGAGAATATCCGCCTTCACCCAGACATTCTCTCCAGCTGTAACGGTTGCTTTACCCGACGCGCGCGCCAAAATTTTCTCAGTCAACGTCATACAAACAGGCGCAGAATGTAACCGTGAGAAACACCGGGTGCAAGGGAAGGAATGGGGGCCAGCAGTCCTTTGCTGCATCAATGAGGTCACATTGAAGTCAAACAATTTCCGGAAAATCACAGTCCGCTCATCGGGCGTTGCTGTCTTCTGAGGTTAATACCGCCGCGCAGGCGCGTCGCAAATATTCTTCAAAAGCCCAGTCGCCGCTGCTACCTGTCTGCCGAGTAACGACCAGATCAAGGCTTGGCACGAAGGCGATGAATTGCCCGCCGGAACCGGGTTTTTCCCGGGCATCTGCCGGGATGCCTTCGCCACTCCGCCCGCTTTGTGGCCAATGCCTTGCCGGCAGCTCCCAACCGTGGGAAAAAACCTGAGGATTCAGTTTCCAACGCAATTCGGGAGTTTTTACATGACTCGTAGGCAGGGCGGTCTGCTCCACAAACCACTTGGGAATAACCTGCTGGCCCCTCCACCGTCCTCCGCGCATCATGCAATAGGCGATTCGCGCCAGGTCGCGAGCTGGCATGCCCAGCCCGTGTGAAGGATGACGGCCAAACGAACCATCGTAATACTGGAACCACCAATGTTCGATGCCAATCGGTTTGAAAAGGGCTTGGATGGCAAACTCGTCGTATGATTTGCCGGTGACATTCTCGCACACCAGCGCGGCAAGCGACAGGGCATGTGTCGAATAGCCGCACCCGGTCCCGGGTTCGAAAGCCAGCTTTTCGGTTCGCGGGTCGCCGGTATGGCCCAGGATATAATCCCATGAACCGTCGTTAGGCGCGCCAGTCGCTTCAGGGCAGATTCCCGAGGTGTGGTTGAAAAGCTCCTTTACCGTGATTTGCGCCATGCGACCATCACTAAGCGGCTGAGCCCAGGGAATAAAATCAAATGCCTTATCGTTAAAACTCATTCTGCGTGGGGTTCTGCCCTGCTGGCTCCATTCAGATGCAATGGCCAGGACGGTTGCACAGACTGCCTTTGAAACAGAGGCGACACGGCGCGAATCAGTTGCTGCGTTGTTGCCTCGTTCAACTTGCAGCACCACATAGCCGTGATGGATCACGACGGCCGCAAAATCGCGATTGTCGGATTTCAACAGCCAATCCCTTAAGTCTTCCAGCTTCTCAGGAGACATCCCTCCCAATTTACGGATTTCTGAGGCCACAGTGATGCGTCGCCAGCCACCTTTTGATTCGGGCGGCGGGAAGTAATCGTCTGCCTTCTCAGTTACCACCTGTTTTCCTTGCGGTGAGGTCAGCTTGCGCAGCTCTGTATAGAAAATTGGATCGTCACCCGCACCCTCGTATTGAAACGGGAATCTTTGGTTCTGCTGTTCGAGCATAAGGCCATAACTCGCTCCATGCTCCAGGCTGACGCGCAACGCCGCTACTGCTTTATCCCCCGTTTTATCATCTTCGTTGGCCACGATCGGCTTGCCAAATTTCTTCAGGGCCTCAATTCGAGCTGGGATCTCCGAGACCGGAGTGCTGTTCCAATGAGGTAAAAGGAAATCCGAGGCTTCCGCGACCTCTGGGTCCAGGCGACCGTCGCCATACCCGCTAGCGGATACGAGAATCCCAGGAGCAGTTTGTCGAGCCAAACGGATGAGCGCAGCCTCCGCTTTGGGGTTCCTAATGAGGTCGTGGACAAAGCCGCCGTGTTGATATTCGTTCGCAATTTCCACCACCACATTTTGAAAGCCACGCTCGCGAATCCAACGCATGGCATTAACAACGCCCGCGCGAACCGCCGCTTCGTCGCGTAGTATCGCCGACTGGCGTTGGTAATAAAGACCCAGGATCACTGCGACGCCGTGATGGTCACACGCGCGAATGACACGTTCAACCCTCGCAAGATAAGCTGGACGTAATTCCCCGCTAGGTTCAAAGGCCGAATTGACCGCTCCTTCATAACCGGGCATTCCTCCTTGCAGGCAAATGGTAAAAGCGTTGACACCATGAGCTGCGTAATCCGGAATCCGGGCGATAAAACGTGTTGTGTTGGCGTCGGGATCATATTCTGGATGCTTTGCGCGATCCTCGAAAATGGCGTTCACCATGCGCACGTTCAGCAGCAAACCCTCCGCGGGACTACCTGGGTTTGTTACCCGACCGTTTACAAACCAGGCTCCTTTATCGATCGTCACGCGAGTCTGGGCAAATACCTCATTCCAAATAAAACAGAGCAATATAGGGATAAATACTGATAGTTTCATGGCAGGATTTAGATAGCTGAAGTTATCGAGCAATAGTGGCGATGACAAGCTGCGCACTGCCGTTTAGCGACACTGATCCTGCCGTTGAGAATGTTTAGTAACAGTCAAGGTGCCTGCCGACACGATGACTCGCGCGCCTTTGCAAAACTCAGCTCATTGTTGGATTCGCGAGGTGCCCGACAGTTCAGCCAGAAGATAACAGACCTGGAGATGGCGTTTGCGAAAAAGCGTTACACAGATGCTCAAGGTGTTCGCAGGAGGTCCGTAAAGAGAACTAACATCAGAACCGGTGTCTCAGCCCGCGCGGATGCGGCGACCACTAAAACCCAAAGGGAGCTGAACAACGATAAATTCATGCGTCTTCTGAAACGCAGCCCTGGAACGAATCCACGTTCGCCGAGGAACTTCAGCGTTTATTGCGTCCCGACGTTTCATTCATTCTGCTGAGGACTTCGCGAGTTGAATCGATGCGATTGCCATTTCATCACCGGGTCGAGGCATACCCGCCGGCTCAATAGCCAGCTCAATAATTAGCCCCCGGTATTCTGGTGAGTCTTGAAGCCGGACGCGGTAGGTGTGGAGCTTCCCATCCGGGATGAGCTGCAAGTCGATACTCCTTCTCTCGTCATAACTTTCGTCGCGCAATTGCTTCCATGCCGTCGGCACGTCAGCGGCGCTGCTCTCCCCATCATCCAACGATCTCCAATAGAAACGAACACGAAGCGGTTCTCTACCGGTGAACCTCGCCTTGAATGTGAGTTCAGGTGCGTCTTCCGCTCTCCAGCACCGAATTCCGCTCCTGAGTTGGACTTTCCGATCCCCGAACTTGATTCGCCATTCCCCCTTCAGCGGAAAACCCTGGTCGCTGGCGTCGCGCAACGTCCAATGCTGCCGGTCACGTTCAAATCGCCACGACGGAGGAGTCTTCGATGCCATTTGATTGAAGCGCCGGCGGATCTCTGGAAGTTTCCCTACCATGAACTCGGTGCGATGCTCGTAGACGATGTTGTAGTCCAGGTTTTCCATGTGGATCGGCGCAACGTAGGCAGTCGAATCATGCTTTGGGTCATCCGACCTGCCATTTCCATAAATCCCGCCATGGAACTCTCCTCCATCCGCCTTGAACACGCCAAGTCCCCAATCATTTTCATCAACCAGCGCAACCCAACCTTCTGTGGCAACGAATCGAGTCCAAGGCCAGGGCTTGTGCCAGTCGTTAGTCACGTGAGTCAACGCGCCTTCAGTGAACGGCTTGCTCCCCGTGTACGACATCAGTCGTGAGAGCTTGGAGATCGTATAAACCGCGGGCAACTCTTGAGGACACGGGCGGTACTGGGTTTTATCATCGCGATGATTCGTGCAACGAAAACGCATATGAATCACAGGGCCTTCAAGAGTGGTCCACGTTTCGAAAACGCATTCGCCAGGCACGTTGTCGAGCGGCCAATGCATGGGGATGCACTTGATATAAAGCTCCTTCCCATCGTTGCGATACGTCACGACTTTGGAGGGATTGTGGTAAACATCGCCGGTCTGGATTGGATTCCACCCCAGCCCCGCCCAGGCTCGGTGAGGCTTTTTTTCACCAACCTCGTAAGGCCACGGACCCGAGTAGTGGGACATCTGATTCTGCCGGCCCAGATCGGCGCTGTTAATGATATTCCCGGGATGGTCACGGCTGGAAATGAACGTCACCGCCCCGCCCAACGAAAGGTCCATGCCGATCCGCACCTGCCCGTTATCCAGGAACGTCATCTTCGGCGGCGGCAATGAGGGGGGAGCGCCAAAGCAACGAACGCTGGAAACGCTTAAGGCAAAGCAGCAGGTGAAAAGGCATAGCAGACGGTCTCTGAGGAGCTTCTTCATGAATTTTCCGGTAGTAGTCTGGCCTCAGATCCAGTCATTTGTAAACGCCAGTTCAGTTTCTTGGCGCGATTCTTCCCTTGGCAGGAAAAGATTGCTTCCTGCGCTGCTCGATCAAGATCGAGACAAAAAAGCGGCTTAATAGCATTGGCGAATGACCAAACGTAACTTCATCGTTCTCCTTTGTGTCGGATGATTGCGTTGCACGTCCAT
>JBQCGE010000366.1:0-3670 GCA_051955955.1 Verrucomicrobiota bacterium | reverse complement strand
TCCTTTATCCTTGGAGCCACGGCGAGTGGATTTATTATAGGAGACAGCACCTTGCGCCTCGGTCGTCGCTACGGCGTTGCGCTGGTGATCGAATCGTGTTTGTTGCTGCTGGCGGCGACCTTTTTGGATCGTGAAAATGTGCTCGGAGATTATCTGGCTTCATGCGCGTGCGGTTTGCAAAACGCCATGGTGAGCACTTACAGCGGCGCGACTTTGCGGACCACGCACATGACCGGCGCGATTACCGATATTGGCATTTTCATGGGACACATGTTCCGAGGGGTGCCAGTGGATATGCGGCGATTTCGGCTGATCGGGTTATTGATCGGCTCGTTCGCCGCGGGTGGAACGGCGGGGAGCATACTGTATGGCCACTTTAGATCGTGGACGTTGCTTTTCCCCGCAGTTTTAACCGGATTTATTGGATTGGCCTACACGGTGTATAGACGGCTGAAAACCTGAACAACCGGCGGAGATCAAGCCAGGGATTTCATGTGGATGCAGGTGTGGCAGGCTGCAATAAATCCGCGAAAGAGTGGATGCGGAGCGTTTGGCTTGCTCAGGAACTCGGGGTGATACTGGCTGGCCATGTAGAACGGGTGATCTTTCAGCTCAATGAGTTCAACCAGATTGCCATCGGGCGAGGTTCCACTGAATACCATTCCAGCCTCCTCGAACTGCTGGCGGTACGCATTGTTGAATTCGTAGCGGTGACGATGGCGCTCATTGATCAGGAAGGCGCCATAAAGATGCGCGGCCTTGCTGCCGACCGCGAGTTGGCAAGGTTGTGAACCGAGCCGCATCGTGCCTCCCTTTTGAACCACTTTCCGTTGCGCGTCGAGCAGAGCGATGACCGGATCAGGAGTGTTGGGATCAAACTCAGTTGAGTGAGCGCCCTGCAGGCCGAGCACGTTGCGCGCGAACTCAATCACGGCAATTTGCATACCGAGGCAGAGTCCAAGATATGGAATCTTATTTTCGCGGGCATATTGGGCAGCCTTGATTTTCCCTTCAATGCCGCGCTCGCCGAAACCGCCCGGCACAAGGATTCCGCCAAGTCCCTTGAGAACTTGCGCCGCTCCGAGTTTCTCGATTTCCTCCGCATCGACTTTCTCAATCACCACACCGCAATCATTGGCGACTCCGCCGTGAATCACTGCTTCGTAAACAGATTTATAGGCATCCTGCAGCTCAACATATTTGCCGACCACGCCAATACGGACGCGATGTTGCGGAGCCACGAGCTTGCGAATAATCTCCTGCCAGTGGGTCATGTTTGCCTGCGGGGCATCCATGTGGAGCATCTGGCAAACGAGGTCATCCATGCGTTCGCGCTGAAGCATCAGAGGCACTTCATAAATGCTGTGATCGACATCTTTTTCCTCGATTACTGCTTCGTATGGGACGCTGCAAAAGAGCGCGATTTTTTGGCGAAGTTCCTTGCTTAAAGGCTGCTCGCAGCGGCAGACGAGGATATTGGGAGCAATACCAATTTCGCGCAGCTTGGCAACGGATTGCTGGGTCGGCTTGGTCTTCAATTCGCCGGCGGCCTTGATGAAAGGGACGTAGGTGACGTGGATGAAAATGACATTGTGCGGACCTGCATCGAGGGCGAACTCGCGAATCGCCTCGAGAAATGGGAGCCCTTCGATGTCGCCAGTCGTGCCGCCAATCTCTGTGATGAGCACGTCCGGTTTGGTCATCTCCGCAATTTGAAGAATACGATTCTGAATTTCGTCGGTGACGTGCGGAATGACCTGCACCGTTTTGCCGAGATAATCTCCGCGCCGTTCCTTGTCGAGAACGGTTTGGTAAACCTGGCCACTGGTAAGGTTATTGACACGGGTGAGCTTGGTATGGGTGAAGCGCTCGTAATGGCCCAGGTCCAGGTCGGTTTCAGCCCCGTCGTCGAGCACATAAACTTCCCCGTGCTGGTAAGGACTCATCGTGCCGGGATCGACATTGAGGTACGGGTCGAACTTTTGCAGTGTGACTTTTAAACCGCGGTTTTCGAGCAAGGTTCCGAGGGCGGCGGCGGTGAGCCCCTTGCCCAGGGAGCTGATCACACCGCCTGTTATAAACACATACTTCATTTTCGATCTCGCAAAATCTTCTCCACGCGCTGCACATCCGCAGGCATATCCACCCCGATGCTTTCGTAAGCCACCTCAGCAACGGCGATTCTTATCCCGTTGTCCAGGGCCCGGAGCTGTTCCAGTTTCTCAGCGTGTTCCAGCGGTGAAACTGGATACGCAACCAACTTCAACAGCGTTTCCCGCCGGTAACCATAAATCCCAAGATGCTTCAAAAAAGGAAACGCCGCCAATTGCTCTTTTTCAGGAGCACTGGCGGCATCCCGCACGTACGGAATCGTACGGCGCGAGAAATATAATGCCTCCCCCCGGCGATTGACAACGACTTTCACAATATTCGGATTTTGATACTCCTCAATCTCACGAATGGGAGTTGCAGCGGTGGACATGTCAGCTGCGCTGAGTGCGGCGGCGACAGTATCAATCACACTTGGATCAATCAGGGGTTCGTCCCCCTGAATATTCACAAATGCATCCGCCTGATGACGTTCCGCCACCTCGGCGAGGCGGTCCGTCCCGCTCGGATGATCCGGGCGAGTCATCTCCACTTCGCAAAACTGCTGGGCCACCTCCCAGATTTGAGTGTCATCTGTCGCCACAACCACCTTGCTCAGAGACTTCGCCTTTTGACATTGCTCGGCGACGTGCTGGATCAATGGCTTGCCAGCGATCAAAGCCAGTGGTTTTCCGGGGAAACGCGTTGATCCATAACGCGCCGGGATAACTCCAATAATTTCCATGTCCGATTGTTGCGCTGAAACGATTTTTTCTTCGACTTAAAAAAGAAAACCTCCCACTGCATTGCGGCAGCGGGAGGTTCAAATTTAGTCAGATTTTAATTATTTACGACGCGTGGCATGTTCCTGCATCCAACGCACATCCTTGTTGTTGGAGGGCCCTCCCCCCACGTTATCGCCGGTTTTCTTTACCGGCCTGCGGGTCCATGGATCCTGCCATTTGTGAATTTCCGAATGGCCATCAGCAAAGGAAAGGCCGCCTGCCCCATTGTGATAACTGGCTGGTTCATCAGGCATACGGGTTCCGGTGGGATTTCCTTTGCTATCTGCATTCGGATACCCAGTCATGTCGACGACGAAAAATGCATCGTTAATGCTCGTCTCGCGTTCATCCAAAATTACGAAAGTGCCTGCTGGACCAGGGTCATTCATATCACCCATCTTCCGATAAACACGCCATTGAGAACCCCAGTAACCAGATGGATCGTTCGGGTTTGTTGTACCATCCCCACCAACCCAGTTCTGCATCGACATACTGCGAACGCGTGAAACTAGTTGATTTTTATTATTTTTTACTTTGAAGTTGTCGGCGGGACACTTCCAGATTCCTTCACTCGGGGCGTATTTCCAAAGCAAACTCTTTTTCAAATCTACCTCCGGATCCCAATTTCCGGGAGACTGTGTCATATCACCTCTTACCCAGGCGTAAGGAGCATTTTTGCCAGAAGGTGCATATGCGTAAGGAAGTTCATCACCGCTGTCAGTTACGTATAGCTGCCACCCTAGCATGAGTTGCTTGCCATTGTTCATGCAGGTGATGCCCTGGGCCTTTGTTTTGGC
>JBQCGE010000365.1:0-2868 GCA_051955955.1 Verrucomicrobiota bacterium | reverse complement strand
CGCTGAACTACCTATCACCCGTTGACTTTCAAACCCAAAACAACTAACCCAATGGCCGAACTTCTCTGTCCAGTTTATCGAAGCAAGCCCAGTGTCTCGATCGATTTGTATTGTGGAATTTGGAGTTCCGAATCTATTCGTCACTTCTACAGCGCTCATCCCTGGAATAATGAGGTTGGTCAGGTCGGATTCTGTGTAAGTTTTGGGAGGCTGTCTAGATTCCAGAGTGGCTGGGGGGTTCCGACCGCAACCAAAGGTCAAAGCGACAACAAAAACCAGAACAAACAATGGTCGATTCACCTTCATAATCTGCCTGTGAGAGTCGGCCATTTATTTCACGCTAAGTGAAAACAACGTGCAAGATCAGTTTACGGGAAAATTGGGATGCCCCTTAAAATGTCTCATTTTAATGGGAGCAGCTTTTTGCCTTCTGGAATACCTCTTCAATGCTAGCCTACGCGAGGAGATCGTGGCACTCAGGCCTGAAGCGCCAATTCACTCACCGCTTCCCGCTTCAATTCCGACGGCTTAGGATGAATCATTAAGGCACGTCCCAGCCATTCCGTCGCTTCACCCACCCGCCGGAGCGCATAA
This sequence comes from Verrucomicrobiota bacterium, assembly GCA_051955955.1. Lineage (GTDB taxonomy): Bacteria > Verrucomicrobiota > Verrucomicrobiia > Limisphaerales > SXQI01 > DASVNK01. Next base: position 2,274 of record JBQCGE010000365.1, on the reverse strand, counting down.
GAAAAACAGGCGAGGTAAAAGGCGGTGCGCCAAGTCCATTGAAACCGGCTGAACTCTTCCGACAAAATCGAATAAGCCTGCTTTGTATTTCCGAGCTTATGTTCTGCCCAGGCCCATTCTTCTTTGAATACAGGCTCCATTGCGAAATGCATGACGCAGGTTGCCGCAAGCACCTTCAACTCTTCCCAGTCCTGCGCAATATGCAACGCCTTGCAACGAAGCTTCAACACTTCGCGCGTTGCATGCATTGAGTCCGGTAATTCCTCCAACTGCAACAATGCCTCACGCGCACATCCCAGCTCCAACCATCCATCCGTTCTCCGGAGGATTTCCCTCACTCCCGCGTCCTTGACGGCTACAGACCACATCCAGTGCCGTCATAGCAGAGTTAATACCACCTTGCCAAAAAATCGCACCGACTTTTGTTAAACATTGATTTGTAAATACTTGCAACTTTTACAGTCCACGCTGATTGGCCATTTCGAAGGGCTGCTTGTAAATCGGTTTTACAGTTCAGTGGTCATTCGCTACCAGCTGGCTCCAATTGTTCATTTGCAATGCACAGCTTGTTTTCGCAACCTGCTTTGCGTATGTTCTGTAACGCCCGGTATGAAATTTTTACCTCCATCCAAACAACGCAACGCTGTTAACAAACAGGGATTCACCCTGATTGAGCTCCTGGTTGTGATTGCAATTATCGCAATCCTCGCGGGCATGCTCCTCCCGGCACTCTCAAAAGCGAAAGCAAAAGCAAAGACTACCGCCTGCTTGAACAACCTCCGCCAAATCGGAATTGCGACAGTGATGTACGTGCAGGATAATGGCCGATATCCAGGAAGTTATTCCGTTAATCAGGGAGTATATGTTTGGCCCACTCGCCTCTTCAGCCAAATGGGCACAAATCGGCAGGTATTTTATTGCCCCGCGGCCAAACCGAATACCGCTTGGGATACCAACGTTAATAAAACCCTCGGAGCTCCGGGAAACAAAGCAAAAGATCCATATGCAATTCGCAATGATTCCAGATTTTCCCTCGCATTTAATGATTGGGGCCTGGACCTGAACCATAACCCGCAACTTGGTCTCGGGGGGGATGTCGACGGCGCTTTCTACAAGGGCCCAGTGACCGATGCCATGGTGGTTTCACCTGCCGAAATGATCATGCTGGCAGACAGCAAAGCAGATGGAAGCTGGGACGCAAATCTCGATCCCAAAGAAGAAGGACAATGGCCATCAAGTCGCCACAATCGCAGGACCATCATTCAATACGCTGATGGACATTCCGACAGCGCGATCCGTCGCGATGTCATCGATCCAAAACGCGATAATCCATGGCGCAGCCGATGGAATAATGACCATATGCCTCATAACGAAATTTCGTGGAGCGTCAATTGGGTCAATGAAGCCAAGCCCGAGAATTAAATCGGCTCTGGCCGAGCAGTCTCGTCCTTGTCTCCAAACGTCAATCCGTTAAAATATCTCGGTGACCTTTAATCGAGTTCAGGACGAATTGCTTCAAAAAGTATGGGATGGCCAACGGGTTGATTCCGTTGAGGCCCGACAGCTTTACGATCTGCCCCTCGAAGAACTCGCCACGCTTGCGGATCGCCGCCGCCAGTTGATCAAGAGCGATGCTTACCACGGTCGCGGCAATGAGATAGTCACTTACATCGTTGATCGCAACGTAAACTACACCAACATTTGCAATGTTTATTGCAAATTCTGCGCCTTCTACCGCACTGAAAAAGCTAGCGATGCCTACGTCATCACCCATGACGAAATGGATCGCAAGATTGAAGAAACACTCGCGCTCGGCGGGACTCAGATACTGATGCAGGGGGGGCATCATCCGAGCCTTTCAATACAGTGGTATCTTGATCTGCTTTCCCATATTAAAGGCAAGTTCCCCACCATTAATATTCACGGATTCAGCCCCAGCGAATTCATTCATTTCCGCGATACTTTCAACCTTTCTCTCGAGGAAATCATTTCCCAATTCAAAAGCGCCGGCCTCGGTTCAATACCAGGCGGCGGCGGCGAAATCCTCGTTGACCGGGTTCGTCAACGAATTTCTCCGCTCAAGGCGATGAGTGATGATTGGCTGAGTGTCATGGATGTGGCCCATAAACTCGGGCTGAATTCCAGCGCGACGATGATGTTCGGTCATGTGGAAACAGTGGAAGACCGGATCGAGCATCTCGAACGGGTGCGCTCGCAGCAGGATCAATCCAAAGGATTTACCGCTTTCATCTGCTGGACCTTTCAGGCGGAGCA
>JBQCGE010000364.1:0-3438 GCA_051955955.1 Verrucomicrobiota bacterium | reverse complement strand
GGCCGAGCAAGGTGAGGCGTTTGTTGAGGAAGCTGCTGGCGTTCGCCTCAGTTGTGATAACAATGACCGGTGTATCTGACCAGGATGGCTGCTGATCGAGGGTATCCATCAGGAGTTTTATGGATTTGGGGCCGAGAGTTTCCTCAGCGAGAATAGCCGCAGCGCACCCATTCTGCATTTCCCCCGTCAATTTGAGGAAATCGTTGCAATTGGTGGCGAAGATTCCGGCATCCTGAAGCAAGCGAACGGTAACGGAAGCGTCATTGCCAGTGGGGGCAAGGATCAGCACGCGTGATTCAACTTCGTTATACTTGGTTCGCCGCATTCAAAATAAAAATATTTTTTCGATGGAGGGTTGAATTAGCCGCCATTAACCAGATTTTTCAGTGATGAGAAACTAGGAGTGCCGGTGAGGATGCCATGAAATCCCCTGAGCGGCTCTCCGACATGGAGGCCCGCGGACGACATGGAATACTCCCGAATGGTGCGCTCGTGGAATCCGGTTCGTTTTTTAATGACTGAGATGGCCTGTTTAACCTCGCCGTTTGCTTCGAAATAACGGAAAAGGATCACAGAATCGGCCAGATACGTTAAATCCACCGGGGCGCTCATTGTACCGATCATACCGAGTTGAGCGAGGACCATGAGGGTAATGACGCCTTTGTGATTGAGATAGGAGAGGAGTTCGTGAAGTTGAAGGTTTAAGTATCTTTCCTCCGGCATGGCATTGAGATAGCCGTTGACGCTATCAATCACGATCATTCGGGCATTGCCTTGTTCCACGCTGATACGAATGCGGGACATCAATTCCCCTGGTGAAATTTCAGCGGGGTCGACCTCCTCGACCCTCAATCTGCCGGATTCCACATGGGGCGCACCATCAAGGCCGATAGATTGTGCGCGCTGGAGGAAGGTGCTGCGAGTTTCATCAAAGATGAACATGTGAACGGCTTCGCCCAAGCGACAGGCCTGATAGGCGTATTGGGCGGCAAGGGTAGATTTGCCGGTGCCGGGTGGACCCATAAGCATGGTGCTACTGCCCCGGTGCAAGCCCCCTCCAAGGAGTTGGTCGAGTCCTTTCACGTGAGACAAAAAGAGTTCTCTTGTGAAATCGACGCGATGTTCGGAAGCGACAAGGCGAGGAAAAATGACGATGCCGCCATGCTTAATAACGAGATCGTGAAAGCCTTCCTTGAATTTCACACCACGCAATTTCGTGATGTTCAGGGTGCGGCGAGCCACACCATAAGCGGGGGATGTTTTTTCAAGGGAAACGACTCCATGGGCGATGCTTTGAACCTGTGCATCGCGATTGGTGGCAACGGTTCTGTCATCGAGGAGGAGGACAGTGCATTTTCGTCCACCGAAGAACTGTTTCAGCGAAAGGATTTGGCGACGGTGGCGCAAAGGAGTTTCGGCGAGGAGGCGTAATTCCGAGAGGGAATCGAATACGACGCGAGTCGGCTTGAGGCGTTCCACTTCGTCGGTCAGAACTTTTGTGGTGCGGTTTAATTCCAGTTCGGAAGGTTGGTAAAAAGTTGTTTCGGAGACGTCCTTTAATTGTTGCTCCAAAGCGGCCAGTTCGAAAATATGGAAGCCAGACAAATCCCATCCGTGGGAGTCTGCGACGGCATTGAGCTCTTCTTTAGTTTCAGACAGGGTGATGTATAAACCGACTTCACCGTTCTGTACACCATGGCGTAAAAATTGAAGCGCCAACGTGGTTTTCCCCACTCCTGGATCCCCTTCAACCAGATACATTCGATCTCTTGGCAATCCGCCCCCCATTATTTCATCCAACCCGGAAATCCCGGTCACACATAGCCTGTCTTCAGGCTCAACTCTCCTTTTTGTCATGCAGTTTGAATACTTTGCCAAGAGTCAGATTAGCACGCAATCGGGGCCGGACATAATTGTAAAAAAGATTCAGGGGAACCCTGAGGTCAGGTCAGAATGATGGGAGTAATCTACGAAAGTAAGGAGCTTAATGAGCTTGAGAGCAGCTGAAGGTGATTGTCTGATGGAGGGTAGGTACGTGCTTGCGCGAGGGGCGGCGGCCCATTATTTGTGAGTCCGGAATGAATTATAAGATTTCGAAGCGGGCGGCGTCACTCGCGCCTTCGTTGACGCTGGCGATTGATTCGAAAGCCAAGCAGATGAAGGCAGAGGGGCAGGATGTAATTGGGTTTGGAGCTGGAGAACCTGATTTCGATACGCCACAGCATATTAAGGATGCGGCGATCAAAGCCATACAGGATGGGTTTACAAAATATACTCCGAGCAGCGGCATTCCTGAGCTGCGGCAGGCGATTGCAGATAAATTTAAACGGGACAATGGACTCACTTACAAGCCTTCGCAGGTGATTGTGAGTTCGGGCGGGAAGCATTCGTGTTTTAATGTGATTTTCGCGACATGCGAGGAGGGGGACGAGGTGATTATTCCAGCGCCGTACTGGTTGAGTTATCCGGAAATGGTGAAGCTGGCGTCGGCGACGCCGGTGATTCTGGAGACGAGCGATAGAACGGAGTTTAAGGTCACGCCGGAGCAGTTGCGGAAGGCGATTACGCCCAGGACGCGGCTGTTTATATTGAACTCACCGAGCAACCCGACTGGAAGTTTGTACAGCCGGGAGGAGATCAAGGCCCTGGGGGATATTTGCGTGGAGAAGGGGGTCTTGATCATGAGCGACGAGATTTATGAGAAGCTGGTGTACGATGGAGCTTCGCATACGAGTGTCGCGACTTTTTCACCGGCGCACTATGACCACACGATCATCGTGCACGGGCTTGCGAAGGCGTATTCAATGACGGGATGGCGGCTCGGGTACCTGGCCGCGCCGGAACCAATCGCGAAGGCAATTGACGCGATCCAAAGCCATAGCACGAGCAACCCGACCAGCTTTGCGCAAAAGGGCGGAGTGGCGGCATTGAACGGGCCGCAGGATCATTTGGCGAAATGGCTGGCGGAGTATTCGAAGCGGCGGAGCTATGCGCATGAAAAGTTGAACAGCATTCCGGGAATTAGCTGCGTGAATGCGAAAGGTGCATTTTATCTTTTCCCAAACATTTCGCAGACGGGATTGAAATCAACGGAATTCTGCGCGCGGCTGCTGGAGCAGGAGAAGGTGGCGGCGGTGCCGGGAATTGCGTTCGGAGCGGATGATTATATGCGAATCAGTTATGCGACGAGCATGCAGAATATTGAGAAGGGTTTGGACCGGATCGAGAAATTCGTTTTGAGCCTGAGGAAATAAACAGCCATCCTGATTCCGAATTTGGCCAAGCCTCTCCACTCCTGTGCGGAGGCTTTTGTTTTTTAAACTTGTTTCCTGCCGTTGAAATTCCTTGCGGGATATTTCAGGCGATTCAGTATTTCACAATGAAAGCACTGGTTGGAATTTTAGTGATCTCATTCCCTTGCGGAGTTTTTGGCGCGGG
>JBQCGE010000363.1:0-3153 GCA_051955955.1 Verrucomicrobiota bacterium | reverse complement strand
TTCAGGGACGAGCCGGAGAATTCAATCCAGCGCTGGTTCACGTAATCGATTTGCCCTTGAGGGGTGGCAGAGAATATTTTTTGCGGCATCGATTCAGCCATGAAGCTGAAGCGACTCGCGCTTTCCTCGATTTTTTCGCGTGCGTGGACCTGCGCTGAAATATCGCGGAAGTAGCAAACTACGCCGTAGCCTTGTTTCGGCAAAGGAATGCGATGAATTTGCCATTCATAATATTCCCGCGTGCCGAGATCGCGACGCTCCTCAACCAATTCAGGGACATGATAGGGCTCGCCAGTCGCAAGCGTGTGACGGAACCGGGCAATGATCTCCGGCACCATTTCTTCCGGCCAGATGATTCTCACCACTTCTTCGAAATCGCGACCCACCACATCCGGGATGGAGCGAAAGGCGGGAGCGGCAGTAGGATTCACCTGGCAGAGGCGGAAGTTGCCATCCACTAAATAAATTCCCAGAGGTGCATGATTCAGGAGTGTTTGAAATTGTTCATTCAGTTGCTGAATCGAGAGTTCGGCCTGCTTTCGTTCGGTCACGTCGCGGGTAGCCCCGGCGATTGCTTCCACCTCGCCGTTTTTGCCGATTACAGGCACGAAGATGTAATCATAGACCCGCCTTCCATTCGCACCGTTAAATGGCACTTCACCCCGAATGGGTTTGCGAGTGGCGATAACCGTTTCCATTTCGCGATCGTGCATTTCCGCATGCCATTTCTCGTAACCGAGTTCCAGGCAGTTCCTGCCAAGCGCTTCCTCCCGGGTTTTTCCCCATGTTTTCAACAAGGCGTCGTTTACGAACGTAAAGCGGTGATTGAGGTCAAAGACGTAAACGAAATCCGGAGTACTCGAGAGGATAGTCTCATAAAGCCGCCGTTGTTGCTCGCTTTCAAACGTGAGTCGCGCCAGTGCGGATTCCGCCCGTTTTCGTTCGATCGCAATGGCTGCGGTTTTTGCCGCCACCCCGACGAGACGCAGGTCAAACTCCCTGGGTTCGAGTGGTTCATGGTGGTAGACGGCGAGGGTGCCGAGCAATTGGCCTGAACTGGAGAGAATTGGAGTAGACCAACAAGCCTTCAAATGGTGCGTCCTGGCAAGTTCGGCAAAGTCTTTCCAGAGCGGGCTTTTGGAAATGTCATTTACATATACGGGCTGTTTGCGGAATGCAGCGGTGCCGCAGGAGCCCTTCGCCTCCCCCACTTCCACGCCATCCACCGCCTGGTTGTAACGGTCAGGCAAATGGGGAGCTGCACCATGACGAAGATGTTTGCCGTCGTCATCCAGCAGGAGAATTGAGGCGAGCAATCCGGAGTTGGATTGCTCCTCAATCATAAAAATCAAGGCATCGAAAATCCTGGGCAATGGTGAATCCAGCGCGATCAACTCCAGCACTCGCTTTTGTGCTTCCTCCAAATGTTGGGCTCGTTTTCGTTCACTCAGATCCTGCATCGCGCCGATGATGCGGATCGCCTTTCCTTCGCCCGATTCGCGCAGAACATAAGCTCGGTCAAGGATGTCTGCATAACTCCCATCCTGCCGCTGAAATTTGTATTCTTCCCGCCAGAACGCCTCATTGTTTTGGAGCACGGAGTGGATGCTCGCATGCACCCGGTTCCGGTCCTCTGGATGGATTTTTTTGAACCACCAATCAACCGTGGAACTATTATCCGGGACTTTGTGGCCAAAGTGGGTTTCAAGCGCTTGGCTCCACCAATGGGAATCGGTGCGCAGGTCCCAATCCCAAACGACATCATTCGTGGCACGCGCCGCAAGTTCGAACCGTTCCTCGCTCAATCGAACGGCTGCCTCTGCCCGCTTTCGTTGGTCGATATCCTGGATCATGCTCACGAACATGCGGGGGGCGCCATCGTCCGCGCGCATGAGAGAGACGGAAAGGCAAACCCAGACAAACGTGCCATTCTTGCGAATGTAGCGTTTTTCGATGGTGTAGGTGGAGAGCTCACCGGAGATGACTTTTCGGGCCCGGTCCCAATCCTCATCCAGATCGGAAGGATGAGTAATGTCACCAAAGGTCTTCCCAAGTAATTCTTCGCGTGTGTACCCGATGATCTCGCAAAAGGTTGGGTTGACGTCGCGGAACCGCCCGTCCAGTCCTACCAGGCTGATGCCGAGCGCTGCGTTTTTAAATGCAGCATGAAACCGAGCCTCGCTCTCGCGCAAGGCCGCCTCCACGTCCTTTCGAGAGGTGATGTCCTGGAAGTAAACGGAGACCCCGCCATCCTCCACCGGGAAAATACGGAGTTGATACCACTTCTTCCATTCCCCGTAATAATTTTCGAACTCGACTGGGACGCGGTCTCTCATGGCGCGTTGCAGTTCGGTTTCGAAGATTGTCCCCTTCACAGCGGGAAATATTTCATCGAGGAAATGTTTGCCGATGACGCTATCCGGTTGAATTCCCTGTTCAATGAGAATGCGCCGGGAGGCTGCGTTCATGTAAACAAGTCGCCACTCACGGTCCATCACCTGCAAAGCATCCGTGATGCTCTCGAGAATCACTTTAACCTGCTTCTCCGCATCCTCGCGCGCTCTGTATAATTTCAGGTGCGTGTCGACACGGGCGAGCAGTTCACGAGCCGAGAACGGCTTCACGAGATAGTCATCCGCTCCGGTGTCCAGGCCTTCCACACGCGAATCCTCCCCGGCACGAGCGGAAAGCAGAAGGATGGGAACGCGTGCAATCGCGGGGTTGGCGCGGATTTGCCGAACGAGTTCGACGCCATCAATCCCGGGCATCATCACATCGCTCAGGATTAAATCCACGGGCTCATTGGATGCAATTTGCAGCGCGGAGTAACCATCATGCGCCAGGCAGACCTCGTGCTTTTCCGAAAGTATTCGCCTCAAATAATCCCGCAGATCTGCGTTGTCGTCCGCGATCAAGATTTTTGACCTGGGTGTTTTAGTGCAGGAGGCCCCGAGAGCCACATGCGCGGGCGGATCAGCGGACGGGACATTGTGCATTTCCGCTGTTTTTGCGCTCGGATGCTCCGGCAACCAGCGCATCGCTTCATCAACGAAATGAACTGGCGCAAGGGCGGTTGAAGTCGCTTTTCCGCTCGTTGCTACGCGTTCCGCCGGCAAATGATCTTTGCCCAAGGGAATCGTCACGATGAAGGTG
>JBQCGE010000362.1:0-3854 GCA_051955955.1 Verrucomicrobiota bacterium | reverse complement strand
GATAATCTCTCCCCATTCTTTGCTTATGGGACGATCGATCACGCCATTCTGATTCTTTGGGACAGGGGTGTCGCAAGAGAGGAGCTGGCTCAAGCTATCCTGGAATGGTTTACCTGTTATCGGTTTAGATTTTATGGCACCAAACTTTTGAGATCAGTGCTCCGCTGGGTTTTCGAAAACTACTCCCAGGATAGTTTACCTCGCGAAATGGCTCGACTGCTTCAGGAACTAAGAAGCCAATTGAGTGATTTACCTCTGGAGGTGACTCAAATCTTTCAAAAGGAGGCAAGTCTTGATTCACTATCGAATAGCACTCCAGAGGTATGGCTGGAATCAAACTTTGACAAGCTAGGAGGGGGCGGCATCTCGAAAGTGCTATCACAACTGGAATTTTGGTCAGTAAAGGCATCGGACCAAATTGAACGCTCGAGACATAAGGAAGGCTGGATAAACCTGCTTTCCCATTGTCGAACAGCGGCATCTGCACGTCCTTCAGCAAAGTGGTTAGCTCAAGGGGAAGCTCTCGTCCGTAAAATCGGACGAAAAGAGTTTGAGAAATATTTGCTCAGCTGGTTTCCATTAGTTGATCAGGGACGTATTCACCTCATGATTGGCTCCTCGTGGGAAAATGTTGATGAGCAACAGCGAATGTCCGAAGCGAATGCGACCATTTTGCGGGGCCTGCTCTGGCTCGTTTCAAAATCGTCTTCAACCGAAATGATGAGGGCGGTATCTCGCCTGGCACTTTCAGCTTATCGGAAAATCCGAGGCCTCGGCCCCCGGGCCGTAAAGGTAGGGAATGCCGCTGTTTATGCGCTGAGTGAAATGGGAACTGTTGAAGCGGTTGGCGAACTGGCCATGTTACAAGCAAGGGTCAAATTCGGAACGGCACTAAACGAAATCCAGAAGGCCTTCAACGCGTCTGCAGCCAAACTCAATATTCCCCGGCCAGAGTTGGAGGAACTTGCAGTCCCTACTTATGGCCTCGACTCAGTTGGCATTCGCAATGAAACCATGGGCGAATACACTGCTCGATTAACGGTTGCCGGGAATAAACCAAACGTGATCGATTGGATAAGAGAGGACGGAAAGTGCCAGAAATCGCTCCCTGCAATCCTCAAAACCGATTTTGCTGACGAAATTAAAGACTTAAAAAAGGCTTCCCAAGACATTGAACGAATGTTGCCAGCGCAATCCGAACGGATTGATCGCCTCTTCCTGCAGCAGAAGGAATGGGATCTTGAAATCTGGCGCGAGCGCTATCTGGATCATCCCTTAGTCGGAATTTTAACACGGAGATTACTATGGGATTTTACCATCGGATCGCACCACGTAACCGGCATCTGGTTCAATGGGGAGTTGGTTGATTGCGATTTGCGCAAAATAAATTTGGAATCATCCACAACCGTGAAGTTATGGCATCCGATAGGTCGAACCATCGACGATATCACTGCTTGGCGAAGCTGGCTCGATGCTCAGGAATATCAACAACCCTTCAAACAAGCACATCGTGAGGTCTATCTACTCACTGATGCGGAACGTGCCACAAATACATATTCAAACCGGTATGCTGCGCACATCCTGAAACAACACCAATTTAATGCTTTATGTGCAAATCGAGGGTGGAAGAACAAACTTCGCCTGATGGTCGATGACGAGTATCCCCCAGCTACATTGAACTTGCCTCAATGGGGTTTGCGCGCAGAATTTTGGGTCGAGGGAATAGGCACGGATTACGGGGCCGATACAAACGAAAATGGTGCCTACTTATATTTAAATACCGATCAGGTCCGATTTTATACGCAGGAATCACGTCAGTTAAAAGCACACGCGGGCGGAGGCGGCTATGGCCTGAGTTATGGCACGTCATCTACCCCGGATGATCCCATTCCACTCGATAAAATACCGCCCTTGGTTTTTTCCGAGGTAATGCGTGATGTTGACATGTTTGTTGGAGTCACGAGTGTCGGAAACGATCCTTCCTGGTTCGACGGAGGCCCAAACGGAAGACACCAGACATATTGGGAAAATTACTCCTTCGGGGAACTAACCGGAACAGCAATAACGCGCAAAGAAGTTCTCCAGCGGCTTTTACCTAAACTTATAATCGCCCAACAATGCTCGTTTTCGGATCGTTTCCTCATCGTCAATGGGCAGCTCCGGACCTACAAAATACATCTCGGCAGCGGAAACATCTTAATGACTCCCAACGATGCATATTTATGTATTGTCCCCAGACAGACAACCGCTTTAGACAAACAAAAGCTTATGCTGCCTTTCGAGGGTGATCGAACACTTTCCGTCATCCTGAGCAAAGCTTTTCTCCTTGCAGCCGACAACCTAATCCGCGATCCAGGCATTCTAAATCAAATTAAGCCTTAACCGGGCACTTCTTAGTTTGATTCCTTAATTTCAAAGCGAATGATTGTCTTTTATCCAGCGAAACCAACCGTTCGAAATCCTTAGCCAGCATGCCGACCACAACCTCGTTTGGCCAAATCACCTCCCTCCACATCCATCCCGCCGATCATGGCGCACCTATGCTCACGCTCGATGCACTCGACCTCGTCGCCGAAAAAGGAATCCTCCAGGATAAACGCTACTTCAACCGCCGCTCCCGCACGGGCGGTCCCTTCAAACGCCAGGTGACACTCATTGAACGCGAAATCATCGACCAACACACAAACCACCTCGGCATTCCACCGCTCCCGCCCGGAACCGTCCGCTCCAACATCGAAACCTGCGGCATCGACCTCATCCGTCTTATCGGCCATAAAATCCAGATCGGCTCCACCATCCTCCTTATCGTCGAACCCCGCACCCCCTGCGAACAAATGAACCGCATCCACCCAGGCCTCCGTGCCCTCATGGAAAACAACAAGCAAGGTGTCATCGCCCAGGTCCTCCAATCGGGCAAAATCAAACCCGGCGAGATGATTAAAGTAATGGCTTAGGAGTTTGCGAAGCTGCGCTCGTCTGCGAAGAGACCCATTATAATCAGCGGCTCATTCCACTCCTTTTAAATATGATCTACAACCATGAACCATTGCAAAAATAAGCTCAGGCACAAACACACCACCAAAGCCATGGCAAGTGAAAAGGCGAGCCATACAGCACGTGTTTGACTTCTCTTTTTTATATAGAAAGGGAGACAGCTCAAAAACACGAGTAAATAGCTGATCATGCGCAGCCAACCGGTCCCTTCTGCTATCGGTTGTGCTTTCAGTGTTAACAACCGGAGAAACCCGAGCAGCGCGAAGAAGGATAGTAAGCTGACCGCAGTCAACGCACTTACAAATGGATTTATATTCGCTTCACGCATTTGTTCGCCCGATCCCACTTTTATCGTTCACCTGTCTCTTACTCAAACCCATTCTCGCCCCAGTTCAACAGTTGCCACCTCCTTTGCAAAAGAGTAGATTCACTTCACCGCTGACGAAGTGAACCAATTGCTCAAATTTGCTGGTATCCTGCTCGACCGAATTGTTTTCGCTGTCGGTCTCGCCACAATTTCTACCTTCTGCTTTGATCATTACCCCACAGCTACCAAAAATTTTGTATTCCTTTCTTGCAGTGCGTTCCTGATTTGGTACCTGTGGGAATTTTTTATTCAACCATTCAAAGCGGCTCTAAAAAGTGAATCAGATTCCGATTAGACATTCTGTCGGGCACTTAATCATCCAACGAATTCCGAGATGACAAAAAACCTACGTTCCAAATTTTTACTCACTTTTACTTTCTTCTGTCTTTCCCTCACTCTCCTCCCCCTCCGCGCCGCCGCCCCCGCGCCAACCATCCTTTCCAAAGGCGACAAATCCGGCACTTACCAGGCCTTTCCCGATGTTTGCCGCCTG
>JBQCGE010000361.1:0-3393 GCA_051955955.1 Verrucomicrobiota bacterium | reverse complement strand
CAGCGCCAAAGTGTATGGACAACCCTGGACGTTGGCATGAAAAAGTCGGACGATTTCTACCGGATTAACGATTTTGGAAAACCGATCCGAGGCGTTTACCTGACGCCTATTTCGTCAAATGGCAAGTATTTGACGGAAATGCGGGAATCGCCTGAAGCAATCTGGAGTCGTTTTTACCTCGACGCGGTTCTTCGGAATAATCTGCCGACCGGGTTCCCGCTGACTCAGGGGCCAAGCTCAATTCTGCCCGATCAACTCTTTTTAAGCGACCGCCCCCGCTGGCCAAAAGAATAAAAAAATTGAAAAACAAGATTGCCAGAAGAGTTATTTTTTACTATTTGACAATGAACGACGTTCTCCGTAAAACTGAACCCGCTTTTCATTTAGGTTCAGGGCGGAAAAAAGAGAACGAGGAAAAAAATACGTATGAATAAAATCACAACGACTGCCGGATTGCTGGCATTGGGAGCGGTCAGCCTGAAAGCAGAAATGTTTGCTCCAGCAGAGGGGTCACAGCAGGCAGCAAAACCATGGACAGTTTCTGCCACTTTACGCGGGTTCTACGACGATAACTACACCACTTCTCCAAAGAGCGGTGCCGGTGTTGTTGGTGGCCGTCGCGATAGCTATGGCTTCGAAGTCAGCCCTTCGGCCAATATCAACATGATCATGGACCAAACCGCGTTTAGCCTCGGTTACGTCTATTCTCTCCGTTGGTACGAAGATCGCGATGATCTCGGTCTCTCTGCCACTGACCAATCGCATCAGGTCAGTGCGAAACTCAGCCACGCTTTCAGCCCCCGTTACAAAATTGACGTGAGCGATTCCTTCGCTCTCTTCCAGGAGCCGAACCTCGCAGATCCTGGTATTCTCACCACCTACTACCGCACGGAAGGTGACAATATTCGTAACAATGTTGCCGGGAGTTTCAGCGCTGGAATTACAGATAACCTTGCCGTCGTTCTTGGTTACTCCAATCTGTTTTACGATTACGATCAGGAATCCAATGATATCTCAGGTTTCCCATTCTTCGGTGTAAATAGCCGTTCTGCTCTTCTGGACCGTGTTGAACACCAGGGCACGATCGATTTTCGCCAGGTATTACTGCCGAGAACAGTAGGTGTGGCTGGTTATCGCTTCCAAGATGTTGATTACACCAGCAGTGATCCTATCGGTGTTCCAGGCCTTACCTACCGGCCAGATGTGCGCGATAGCTACTCGCACTACGTATACTTGGGTGCTGACCAACAGTTCCTGTCTAACTTGAACGGTTCGGTTCGAGCGGGCGTGCAGTATACCAAATATGATAAATTGGATGAATTGCCTGCTATCATTGCGGCTCCTGATGATTCCAATTGGAGTCCTTATGTTGATGCGAATGTTACCTGGACTTACATGCCGGGCAGCTATGCTCAGCTTGGTGTCAAACATCAGCGCAGCCAGACAGATATCGGCGTCGTTCTCACTCCGGTAGCAGCTCCGATTTTGGATGCTGAAAGCACCACGGTTTATGGTTCGTTAAATCACCGGATCTTCGGCGGAGTTGGTCATGGTTTGATCGCCAGTCTGATTGGTCAATATCAGAACTCGTCCTACGATAGTAATGTTGCTCCTGATTTCAGTGACAACTACTTTCTCGCTGGTGTGAACCTGACATACGAAATCAATAGGTTCCTCGCCACGGAAGTCGGTTATAACTACGATCGCCTTGACTCCGATCTGGATAGCGCCGCAGCCGGTGGCATTCCTCGCAGTTTTACTCGGAACCGTGTTTACATCGGTGTTCGAGCGAGTTACTAATAGAAATAGTTTGAAATTACTACGGGAGGCTGGAAGGATAATCATTCAGCCTCCTTTTTTTTCCCATGGAAGCAGCCAAAAGCAATTTTAATAATCCGCAACCGGAAACCAAACTGCACTTTCTGGATTACTGGCGGATCATACGTATCCGTAAGACGGTTATCCTTGCGGTATTCTTGTTAGTGGTGCTCACCACGACTGCGGTCACCTTCATCCTGCCCGAAACTTATATGAGTACGGCGCGGATAGAAGTGGGAAAAGATACTCCTGACATTACTTCTCTTTTGCAGGGTCAATCCCTCCAGCCGACTTACGACCCTTACTTCATCCAAACAGAATTTGAAAAGATCAAATCCAAACGGGTTCTTCTCAAAGTGATTGAAGACCTCAATCTGACCAGCGTTTGGGGCAAGCGGTACGGCAATGAAAATCTGAAATTAATGGACGCGTATAAAATGCTGGATAACCAGGTTGACTTGCGTCAATCCCGCAATACCAGCTTGATTGAAATTCGCGTTTATAGTGACGATAAGAAAGAGGCGGCGACTATTGCTAATAAGATCGCAGAGGTCTACCGCGAAACACGCGTCGACACCCGCAGCACCCTTTCCGAAAAAGGCATCGAGGCGCTCCAGGAGGAATATCACAAACAGCAAAACGAAGTCGAAAAAGCGCAGGCCGAAGTGGATGCACTCCGTTTGAAGCTTGGCGTATCAGATGTTTCTCAGGGTTATAACGATATTTCATCCACCGAGCCTGCCGCTGTCGTTAACAAAGACCGGGATCGGGTTCAAGCTGAAGCTCAATACATTCATTTGAATGCGCTTCTCCAGCAGTTAAAATCCAAGAGCAAAGCCGAACTGCAAAAGGTTCTTCCCACAGCCTATCCTGATGCTGAAATGGATCGCGAATTGAGCGAACTCCACAAAACCGAGCAACAATATGCTTCCATGATCAATGATTATTCCGAGGAACATCCTGAGGTTGTTCGCTTGGTCAAGATCATGAAAACAATTCAACGCCAGATCGAGGATCGCATCGAAGGTGTCATGATCGGTTTGGAAGCGAAAGTGGTTCAATCCAAAAACCTTGCTGAACAACTGAAAGCTTCGGTTGACCTGGCCAAGCAGGAAGACGCCAAAAAGCGGGCAGATTACCAACCTTACTTCACCGCCAAGCGCAAGCTGGAAAATCAACAGCGCATTCTCGACACCATTTTCATGCGAATTCTCGCGGAGAAAGTGGATGCGAAAATCCCGAAGAATTCCAACGTTGTCATCATTGACGATGCCAATCCCGAAGACAAACCGGTCAGCCCAAAAATTACCCTTAATATTCTGCTCGGCGTCGTTGTGGGACTAATCATGGGCTTCGGTCTCGCGTTCTTCATCGAATATCTCGATACAAGCGTGAAGACTATCGACGATGTCGAACGTGCTCTTCAGGCTCCGGTGCTTGGGGTCATTCCTCAGAACGTCAGCTCTCTAATGATGGAAGGCCCGGACAGCCCTCACGCCGAAGCTTATCGCGTGCTCCGCACGAATTTGCTCTTCTCGCGCAAAGATGGAGACAAGCGGACCATTACAGTTGTCA
>JBQCGE010000360.1:0-9600 GCA_051955955.1 Verrucomicrobiota bacterium | reverse complement strand
AGGCGGTGCGATTCAGCACGAACAAGGTTGCAGCGAGAAATCCAAGCGCGATAAAGCCCAATCCCGTGCGCAACAAGATCGCGAGGGTTTTGCGACCGGTGCCCATGTGGACCCGGGCTTCGAGCAATATATAACTCGCGACCACCACGAACCGCAGGCCGCTGCCGGTTCGCAACCAGCCCCATGCCTCGAGGAAGAATCCGGCAATGACCAAAATTCCGGCAGCCAAAGCCAGCATGGCTTTCCGTTTCCATTGTGGGGTGATGCGCCGCGATTCTGGCAGGTCGTGGGTGCTTTCCATTCCGAAAAAGCGCGGCATGATAAACGGGGCAATCCCGAGAATCGGGAGCAGGACGAAGCCCTGGAAAGAGAGCAGATGCTGAAGGGCGATGAGTTGAAGGGAAACGTGCTCTCCCAGCAGCGATAAGATAGTCCCCGCGACCAGGCTGGCGAAGCCGAGGATCATTAGAATAAAACCGGGTGGCGGCAAATCCTTTCGCTTTGGAAAACGAGTGAGGAGCAAAATCAATAGGAGGAACAAGAGCCCGAGCAGGGTGGCATCGCCGTAAAAGGCATTCCCTGTGAGATACAAGCCGAGCATGGAGAGGTAAACCGCTGCGATGACAAGCAGGGTCAGCGTGGAAAATGCAGCTACGGACAACATTCGAGGCAGGGCTGTGCCGAGGAACCCGATGATAAACCCGCCATAGAAGCAGTGCGTCATGATCCGGGCATGAACCTGGCCCGGATAAAACGATATAAAACCTTTCAGGCTCAGCGGCCAAAGCAGGACACCCGCTATTCCGGCGAAAGTCGCAAGAAGGAAGAAGACGCGGAAGGGTTCTCGTGAAAGTTCCTTAAAGGAAACATATTTGGACGGAGTGCTCATGGCGCGCTGCTGTCGATCTTTCCATCGCTCAGGCGAATAACTACCGGGGCGCGGGAAGCGACTTTAGAATCGTGGGTGGCAATCAGCAACGTGGCGCCGCGTTCCTCACGGATTTCGCAGAGCAAATGCAGAATTTCCTCGCCGGTATGGGAATCGAGATTGCCAGTGGGCTCATCAGCAAGAATCAGTTCAGGTTCATTAATCAGTGCGCGCGCAATCGCAACCCGTTGCTGCTCGCCGCCGGAGAGTTCGTAAGGCCGATGATCCATCCGTTCGGCGAGGCCGACGCGCCGGAGGAGTTCGCGGGCACGCTGGATCGTCTCGGAAACGGAGTGCCGCGACATCCGGGCGGGAATGCAGACATTTTCCAGCGCATCAAATTCCGGGAGGAGGTGATAGGCCTGGAAAATAAAACCAATCCGCTCGTTCCTGAATCGGGACAACCCGCTGTTTGAGAGGGTGGCGAGATTTTGGCCATCGACTTCAATGCTTCCTTCGTCCGGCTTATCCAGTCCGCCCAGCAGATGCAGGAAGGTGGACTTTCCCGCGCCGGATGAGCCTTGCAGAGCGATGAACGCGCCGCGTTCGACATCGAGGCTGACCTGCTGGAGGACGGGAAGGGAGCGTTTGCCGAGGCGATACGTTTTGCTGAGATTTTTGGCAGAAAGGAGCAGTTGCGGTTCACTCATGGCGGAGAGCCTCCACTGGACGCAGCCGGGCTGCATTGATGGCGGGCAAAAGACCAGCCAAAAGACAGATGAACAACGAGCCGCCGCAGATGAATGCGATATCGCGCGGGACAAGCACAGCGGGGAGTTGTGAGAACATATAAATTTTCGCGGGGAACAGTTCGAACCCGAACCATTTATTCATGAGGTGCAGGAAGCCGTTTCGATAGTGTAGGGCGAGAATCCCCAGGCCCAAACCGCTCAGGACTCCGAGAATTCCGACCATCAGGCTTTGACCAAGAAACACCGACATGATTTGAAAGCTGGTCGACCCGAGCGCCTTAAGCATTCCGATTTCGCGGGTTTTCTGAACGACAAAAGTGATTTGCGCGCTGGTGATGCCAAAAGCAGCGACAATCATGATGAAAAAGAGAATGTAAAACATGACGTTCTTTTCAACGATCAGCGCATCGAGAAAGGTGGAATTTTCTTCCAGCCAGGTGCTGATATAAATGTTGCCCCCAATAGCTTTGCTCAATTCCTTGCGGACCAGGTTTGCATTGTATGGATTGTCTAAATTGACGAATAGCCCATTTACAGTGTCGCCCATCCCGTAAAGCTCCTGTGCGCTGACGAGGGAGGAAACGACAAACGCGGCGTTATATTCGTAATAACCGACATCGAATATGCCTGAAATTTCGTAATCATCGGGCAGGACCGCATCGGCTTCCTCCTTGGTGCGGGCATCCTTCATCTCGCGGAGATCGCGTGGCGAATAAATGGCCAGGTGATCGCCCACGCGGAGGCCGTAGTTGGAGGCAAACACGCGACCGATCAAGATGCGATTGCCACGAACGTTGTATTCCCCATCAACGACGCTGGAAGTGAGGACGCTGATGTTCGTTTCGGCGCGTGGATCAACCCCGCGGATGAATTGCGCGGCATAGGATGGCTCCCCCGATTCGGGTTGGGTTTCGACAAATCCCTGCTGCCAGACAAACGGAGCGACCGCGCGGACATGAGTGTTGCTGGAAATAATTGAAGCAAGCTGGCGGTAATCCTTGATGGGGACGTCGCCGTAATTTTTAACCGTGAGGTGGGAATTGAAGCCGAGGATTTTATCCCGCAATTCCTTGTCGAAACCGGTCATCACACTGATCACGATAATCAGCACGGCGACCCCGAGAGTGACTCCAATGATGGAGATCAGCGTAATCACCGAAACGAAGGTTCTTTTCGGGCGCAGATATCTCAGGGCCAGTTGCAGTTCGAACGGAAGCCGCGACATGCTGGGCGAAGCTTGCCTTCCCGTGAGGTTGGATTCAAGCCTGATGGAAAAAATGAGGGAAAGGAGAGGAAGGAAAGTGGTTTGTGCCGCAAGACGTTTGCAGGGTCGTGCCCCTGTCCATTTGCATCTATTCAGAAGAACAAAGCCTCGCGAATTCTGATTGACCCGTTTCACGGTTGTCGGTATGACATAAAGCAAACTCAGCAGCTACATGAACATCATGAATAGGGATGTGGACACCCGATTTTAAAGCTGCTATCTTGACAGAAGCCCAAGTTGAGGAGTATGCGAACCAGCAGCATGAGATGTGAAGTCAGCAGGTTCTCGAATCGCCGAGAATCGTTCGGCTTTACTATACTTGAGCTGACGGCGGTCATTGCAATCATCTCGGTGCTGGTGAGTCTCCTTTGCGCGGCGCTCAATCACACGAAGGGCAAAGCCCAGCGCGTTCAATGCCTGAACAACCTGCATGAATTGCAATACGCATGGATGCTGTATGTGATTGAAAATGATGATTTCCTCCCGCTGAACCAAACCGCCCCAGCTCCATCCTATCGCCGGATATTTGCTCGGAACAGCTCCACGAATTCATGGGTGGCCGGAAATCCAACTGTAGATGTCACGGATAACAACATCCGCATCGGCACTCTTTTCCCTCACATTCGGTCGGCTGAGACTTACCGTTGTCCAATGGACGAGTCCACCGTTGTAAATCATCCGGATGTGCGACGGACGCGGTCCTATTCCATGAATGCTTTCCTTGGCGGAGACCATGCCGATGAAAACTCAAGAGTGAAAATGCGGTTCGGCGATTGGGTGAATCCCGGGAAAGAAACAACCTTCGTTTTTATTGAGGAGCACAGGGACAGCATCTGGACGCCTGGATTCATGGTATTTCCAAAGGACAATCCCATCAGCATGAGTTCGCTCTCCTGGGCCAGCACGCCTTCGGACCGGCATAGCCAGGGCTGCAACCTGAGCTTTGCGGATGGGCATGTGGAATATTGGCGCTGGTACTCCCCAAAGGATCGGAAATCGACCACAAAAATGTCGAGCAGTCGTGAGTTGACCGATATTCGCAGGTTGCAATCCTCAGTGCCGCAGGATCGCTGATCCTGAGGTGTACATTTTCCCTTTGTTCTGTTGGGAACGTCTCTTCCGCCTTTTCCTCGGGTCGGGCATGGTGCCCACAAATCTCGAATATCACTTCTCAAGCCATTTTGCCCCGAATTCGGATTGGGCAGAGAATTCCTTGTTGCCCTATTTTTTACCCACTTCGCGGTCCTGTTCTTTTGTGGATTTCTCTTCTGTTTTGGCTTCCGAATCGCGATGAAAGATATCGATTGATTGATCCAGTCGGGCTTTGAAGGCCTGGACGAAGGCGTTCCTGAGGACATTGGCAATAGTTGTCCATACCTGGATGTGGGTTTTGTCGATAGTGCCGGTAATCGGAATTTTTGTGGCGACCTGGTCTTTTGAATGATTTTTGAAAATTTCCACTGCACCAGCAACGATCGCTTGCCAAATGAGATTGAGGGGATGTTTGGCATCCTGATCCAATTCCAGCACATTGAGATCGAGAAAGAATGGCTTCACGTATCCATCAAAATGGCCATTCTCCCCCGCGATTTCTGAGAACACCTCGAAGGTGCCCCGCTTCACATCAAAATGCCCATAAGCCTTGAGAAAATCGTTGAGCGCGACGAGATCCATGTTTCGAAGCGAGAGATTCAAATCGAACTTGGGTTGATCCGCGAGAGGATCGAGGCGGACATGGAGCTGTACGTCGCCCTGGCCAAGGGTAGAGCCTTTCGCCTGGAAATCCGCGGGCAGCTCGCTTTGAAACCGGCGTGTGTTATAGAGATTCGTGCAAAGGACGAAAAGGTTCGTCATGTAAATATCGACCTTTGGCTTGCTTTCGGTGTCGTGGAACCAGATTTCACCATGACGAATTTCGAAGCGATTTATGCGGAACGGGAACAAATCCTGGACAACCTGCAGCCAGCTATTGTCCACGCTGGTCTGGCTGTCCGCCTCGGATTTGCCTTTCACGAAATTGAGGCGGCCATCGAGCACGAGAATTTTCCCGACTATGGCGCGGTGAAACAATTCGCGCCATTCAATGGAGAGGTCGACTTTCCTCGCGGCGAAAAAGGGGAGGGCGACATTGCCGACGGTTTTCGTGATATCGACATTGTTGATGGTGTAGGCGCCGCGGATGAGATGAATATCGATGTCGCCGACGTGACCATCATATTGTGGGATTTCATCGAGCTTGTTATTGACGAAGCGCTGAACCAGAGTCGGCAGGGCAATGCGCAATGCAATTAACCCGAGAATCAGCAGACCGAAGAAGATCCACAGCGATATTTTTATTTTCGATCGCACCATTTTCCCGGAGATAATATATCGCGAATGGGAAGTACGGTCAGTATGGCGAAATCATGGTTTGGGGTAACAGGTATTCCTCTATTTCCCTCGCATTGGCCGAACAAACTGGATAAAAGTTTCTCGAAATAATCAGGCATGTCGGTCATATCATTTTTACGGACAGGGCGCGCGCTACGACGGGCGGTTTCGCAATGTATTCCCATTGAATGAGGTAATGAAATTCTTGCCGGTAGTTGAACGGGAGTTACGGGTATCATCCAGGACTTCACGCCTGTACTGGGGGCGGTTCGTGGCCGCCCTGATCGCGATCATCCTCGTGGCGTGGATTTGGGTGATGTGGAGAGGGGTAACGGCGATGGGGCCGCAATCGCGGGAAGTCTTTGGCACAATCGCCACGTTTGCCTTCATATACTCGTTGATCATCGGAGTTCTCGTTACGGCGGATTCCATCAGTGAAGAAAAGCGTGAGGGGACGCTTGGGTTTTTATTCCTGACGAATCTGAAGGGATACGATGTCATTTTGGGAAAGCTGTTCGCGAACTCCCTTTACGCGTTTTATACACTAATTGCGATCCTTCCTGCATTGGCCATTCCCCTTTTGATGGGAGGATTAACCTCGGGCGACTTTTGGCGGATGGCCCTGGTGCTGTTCATCTCCCTGGTTTTTTCCGTGAGCGTTGGGATGTTGGTATCCACGCTCAGCAGGCATGAACGAAAAGCTCAGGTGGTGGCGTTTGGGATCGTGGTTTTTTTTGCGGTGCTGGTTCCGGGAATAGCGGCATGGATTAAAGAAAAAGCGCCATTCCTATACTCAGAAGTGCTCTATCAATTTAGTCCTTCCTACACGTTTTATCTTTCTTTCGACCAGATCTATGCGGCACGAAAGGAAGATTATTGGGTCTCAGTGGTCCTGATAACGGGTTTATCAGTGCTGGCGCTGGTGCTGGCCGCGATTGTGGCGCGCGGGGTCTGGAAGGACCGGCCAAAGGTTGGGAAAGCATTCCGGCGCGAAAATTTTTTGAAACGCTGGAGGAATGGGACATCGGAAGGCCGGCGGGTTTTTCGGGAAAAACTCTTGAATGTAAATCCGATTTATTGGCTGACGGCCCGAGACCGTTTCAAGCCCTTCCTGGTTTACACCTTTTTATTTTTTGTGGCGGTATTTTGGTTGGTGCTCTTCCTCGACAGCATGCCGGAAATGCTGGAACCGGCCAGCTTTTTACTTTTCGCGGTTTTCATGCAGACAGTCATGAAGGTGTGGGTGTCAAGTGATGCGGGACGCCGATTTGGGGAAGATCTTAATCTTGGAGCGCTGTAACTTAATTTATCGACTCCACTGCAAATCAAAGAAATCGTCGAAGGCCAGTTTCTCTCCCTGATGCGACAGTTCGCCGTTCCAGTGGTCTTGATTTTACTCTTCGACCTCGCAGGGTTGGTCTTTGGCGCGCGGACTCGGTACGGAGCCCCGGATTCGGATTGGGTGTTGATGTGCATTGCGGGGATGCTGGTTTTTGTTATCGATTTATTCGCGCTGGGAACTCTAGGAATGTGGCTCGGGCTCTCAAGCAAACGCGCGACCCGGGCAGTTGGACTGGCACTCTTTTTTATTCTGATGCTCCCGTGGCTCATTCTTTTTGCGTTGGTCACTTTGATGAGTGTCCTGCGGATGACCGGGATTGAATCGGAGTTCATGAAAGTGATGTTGGGAAGCTATTTTGCGATCAGCGTGGCGATTGATTTCATTTGCTTCCGTTATGCGGCGGGTTCCCTGTTGAACAAATTTCGGGCAATCGCAACGACCCGGTTCACTTAAATATGCTGCCGCTCGTTCATCGGGAATTGCTCAGCGCCGTCCGGCATCCGAAATTTTATCGGCGGCGGATCGGCGTCGCATTTTTGGAAATTGTGGTTGCTGCTTTCCTGGCCGCAACGCAACGAACCAATGGAAAAGGGGGAGCATTTTGGTTTTTTGCAATCCTAGCGCTACTGCTTTGTCTTTTCGAAGGATTAAGGAAAACGGCGGATTCGATTAGCGAGGAGAAGCGGGAAGGGACATTGGGGCTGCTATTTCTTACCGATTTAAATGCGTTTAACATCATAGCCGGCAAGCTGTCGGCAGGACTGATTCGCTCGGGATCCCTGCTGCTTGCTTTCGTGCCGAGTCTTGCATTCACGCGGTTGCTCGGTGGCGTTACCTTTGGCGAATTCTGGCGGGTCGTTCTGGTGCTTTTTAATACGCTCTGGGCATCGCTTTCGATCTGCCTGCTGGTCTCGTGCCTTGGGCGGGAGAAAAACCTTTTGGCCGGATTCTTTACCTTGTTCCTGCTGGCGGTCGTGCCATGGATTGCCGGGGGAGCCCTGGAGAAGCTTTATCAGGTCCGCTATGCCTCGCAGATTGCGGCGTTAAGCCCGTTTGTTTTGATTCGGTTCGCGGCGGACAGCGGCTATAGCCTGAATGCATCTGTTTACTGGATCGGAGTGGCCCTTTTGCATGGGTTGGGTTGGGCCGCCTTGATGATTGCGGCGGTCATCGTTCCTCGCACATGGCAGGAGAAAGCCGCCCGAAAAAGCAAGCTCAGCAAGGAACGGGTTGGGGGAGCCCAGGCAAGTCCGGAACGAAACGCGGAACGCGCGCGGATGCTGGACAGGAACCCAATTTATTGGCTGGCCTACAGCCGGAAATTTCATCGTTATTTTGATTACACGTTTTACCCAACTTTATTTATCACCTTTGCCGCGGTGGTTTGGTTTCAGATGAACTCCATTGGCAACGCGGTAATATTCGGAAGCAGTTTTGCCCTGTTTATTCTCAGCTCAATTATTTTCAGCGCACTCGCATCCCAATCTTCACGCACCATTGCAGAGGCGAAGCGAACAGGTGCGATGGAGTTATTGCTTTCGACCCCCTTGAAAGTCGACGAGATAATATCCGGTCATTGGCTTGCGATTCGTAAAATTTTCCTCGTCCCGGCAATCATCACCGGCATTTGGTTTGCAGGAATGATATTCACGGGTGCGGGATTCAAAGGGCTGCTCATCGGGCCGGTAAATTTCTTTGTGCAATTCGTGCTTGGCATATTTGTGATTGGCTGGGTGGGGTTGTGGATGGGATTGAGTTCCAAAACTCCGCAACGAGCGCTTATCAGAACGATTCTGTTCGGGATTATACTTCCATCAATTTTTTGCCTCCCGACCTTTCTCAACCAGGTGGTGCTCCTGGTTTTGGCGATGGACAAGGCGCGATATAATTTCAGGCGATTTATTGCGGAACGGTATTTGCAGAACAAAGGATTCATCCTCGCCCTGCCGCAAATGCAGAAACCAGGTGAACCCCCGGTCATTCGTCCGCCGACTGAATTGCCCAAAACGCAGTAGCACCATTGCGTCATCATTGCGCGTTTGGGCTTTGCAATCCGGGTGCGGATTACTACTCTCGGGTTTTCTGAAAATTGCGATGAATACAGTGACTCAATTGAAGACGGCGAAGAAGAATTTGCGCGGCCTTGTGGAATCCGCGCTTGAGGAGAGCAACGGCTTATTGCGGCTGGCCCCGTGCTGGGTTCCGCGCTCATTCCTTCAGCCCGGCAAGCGGTTGAAATTACATCCCGATGACTTATACGCCTACGGATTGAACCGCGGCGGCATTGACGAGCGTTGGTTTGCCTCGACCACGCCTGCGGCGAATGAAAATCGCACGCCCGATGAAGGGTTGAGTTACGTCGTGAGCGGCAAAACGCGCTTTACCCTCGCGGACGCAGTCGGCGAACTCGGAGCGGAATTAATCGGCAAAAAGATTTGGGGGAAATACAAGCGCTGGCCGGTTTACTCGAAGTTTTTCGATAACATGGGACCAATCCCGCATCACATGCATCAATCGCAAAAGCAGGCGCGTTTGGTTGGGCAGGAAGGAAAACCGGAATCGTACTATTTCCCACCCCAGCATAATGCGACCGGCAACAATTTTCCCTACACCTTCATGGGCCTGGAACCGGGCACCACGAAGGCGCAGGTGCGCAAGTGTCTTGAGGATTGGAATAAAGGCGACAATGGGATTCTCGATTTGTCGCGCGCATACCGATTGAAGCCGGGCAGCGGTTGGCTCATTCCGCCGGGAATCCTGCACGCGCCAGGCTCGCTTTGCACTTATGAGCCGCAATGGGGTTCGGATGTTTTCGGGATGTATCAATCGCTGGTGGAAGGGCGCGAAGTGCCCTGGTCCCTCCTGGTGAAGGACATGCCGAAGAACAAGCACAAGGATCTCGACTTCATCGTCGACCAACTCGATTGGGAAGGGAATGTGGACCCCCATTTCAAAGAGAATCATTATCTCGAGCCGGTGCCGGTCGCAGATACGCGTTCCGAAG
>JBQCGE010000359.1:0-2734 GCA_051955955.1 Verrucomicrobiota bacterium | reverse complement strand
AACCGCCAAATCGCCAATACCGGCCGCATCCCACAACTCATCATTGGCAACAAACTCAACGCGGGTCGTGTCCGAAGCGTTGATGAACTCGTCGCTCTCATTCAACAGAACCTCTTTTGAAAGTTGCGAGCCACTCGACTCTCTGCACGTTCATTGAGAGGCATGGGCGACCTCTTTCAACTCCACAACTGTCGATCCAGCGACCGATACTGCACCGCTTCCCCAACATGCTCCGGCCCCAGGTTCTTTTTCCCATCCAAATCCGCAATCGTCCGCGCCACCTTTAAAATCCGATCATAAGCCCGCGCGCTTAAATTCATCTCAGTCATCGCGTGCTTGAGCATTTCGAGCGTGGATTCATCCACTTCGCAAAACTCCTTCAACTCCCGGCTCCCCATCCGCGCATTGCAGCTCACCTTGCGCCGCGCAAAGCGCTCATGCTGAATCTTTCGCGCCGCAATCACCCGCTCCCGAATCGCCTCCGAACTCTCGCCCGGACGTCCACTCGCAATCTCACGGAACTTCACCGCAGGCACTTCGATATGGATATCGATGCGGTCGAGCAACGGCCCGGAAATCCGGCCCAAATATC
This sequence comes from Verrucomicrobiota bacterium, assembly GCA_051955955.1. Classification (GTDB taxonomy): domain Bacteria; phylum Verrucomicrobiota; class Verrucomicrobiia; order Limisphaerales; family SXQI01; genus DASVNK01. The sequence goes on along the minus strand of JBQCGE010000359.1, from coordinate 2,142 downwards.
TCTGAATCTCATGCGGCGAACTCCGGCTTTCTGCCGGCATTTTTCCATCCGGCGTCGGATTCATCGCAGCTACCAGCATGAATTGCGAAGGAAAAGTCATCGAACCGGCCGCGCGGGAAATCGTCACATGCCCCTCTTCCAGCGGCTGCCGCAAAGTCTCCAGCACATTTCGTTTGAATTCGGGCAATTCGTCCAGGAAGAGCACCCCGTTGTGCGCAATTGAAATTTCGCCCGGCGTCGGGTTGATATTCCCGCCCAGCAAACCCGCATCGCTTACGGTGTGATGAGGCGCGCGGAACGGCCTGCGCGTCACCCGCGCCTGGCCTGGGTCGAGCAAACCCACGATGCTATGAATCTTCGTCGTCTCCAGCGCTTCATCCAATGTGAACGGCGGCAGAATTCCTGGGACACGCTTTGCCAGCATTGATTTCCCGCTCCCGGGAGGACCAATTAAAAGAATATTGTGTGAACCGGCCGCGGCAATCTCCAGCGCGCGCTTCACCGATTCCTGCCCTTTCACATCCGCGAAATCGAGTTGATCCTCGAATTTCTGATCAAAGATTCCGGCCAGATCAACCCGCGTAGGCGCAATCTTTACCTCCCCTTCAAAAAATGAAACCGCCTCGCGCAAATTGCGCACTGGCAAAACCTGCAAACCCTCCACTACCGCTGCCTCAGGCGCATTCTCCACCGGCACCAGCACTCCAATTTTGCCATCCTTCCGCGCTTGCAACGCTATCGGCAGCACTCCTTTCACCGGGCGCACAGCCCCGTTCAAGGCCAGTTCCCCCACCATCACGAAATTCTCCAACTGATCCGAAGCGAACTGCTCGCTCGCAGCCAAAATCCCGACCGCAATCGGCAAATCGAAACTTGGCCCCTCCTTTCGCACATCCGCAGGCGCGAGATTGATCGTTGTTTTGCCCAACGGAAATCGATACCCGGAATTCGCCATCGCGGTGCTCACCCGGTCCCGCGACTCTTTCACCGCCGCGTCCGGCAAACCCACGATCACGATGTAACTCTCGCCGAAGCCGGAATCAACCTCGACCTCGACCGGATACGCTTCAATGCCATTTACGGCAGCCGAACAAACCTTCGCGAGCATGCGCCCCGATATTTGTGGAGTCCTGCCTCTAAATCAAGAATCGCTTCATTAGCCGTGACATTTAAACCGTTGTGAAATGGAAGAAAATTTCCCTTGTTCGCTCACCTTTAAATTCGCTAATATTCTAACTGAAAAAGGTAAATTCCATGAAAAGTATGAACTCGATTGCGATACTCTTAGGCCTCTCGGTATTTTGTGTTGCACCAGCTAACGCGTTCACAGTCGACTGGCAGCAATATTCCACATCACGCATTGAAGCTACAATCACTGGAGTGGGTTACGAAGTGGGAACCACGACCTCCCCCAATGGATTTTGGAAACTCTCCTTTGTGGGTGGTGCTGAGGTAATGAATTTTGGGCCGGGTGTCGTGAATGCTTTAGACTTGGGCCCCACAGATGCCTGGTACCTTCCTGTGCCGCAGGAAAACTCAAAACTGCACTCAGTTGGGGTTGGAGCATTGCCCCAAAAAGCAGTGGTCAGCGCGCTTTCAAATTTTGCTTATCCCGGTTGGACGTACTGGTCCGCAATCATACTTACTTCGCCCCAACGAGTCGTGCCATTCGAGGAGTTCCAAATGATGGACTATCAATTCCCAATCGAATCTCTTCATTGGGAATTATGGGTGCGTGGTTCGGGACCGAACCTTCCACTTCCCGACACCGGCGGGACAGCTCTTACTTTGGCGCTTTCTATGGGCGCTATTGGTTGCCTTAGGCTTATTATCACCTGACGAACATTTAGATTTTCAGCTGTCTTCCGCCAGAAAACGCAGATTGCTTTTCTTCGGAGACAATGAAGATGGGAGCTACTTATTAGGTGCTAATTGCCTAAAATATTCCCTCAGCTCCTTCGCCGAATATTGTCCCGGAGCTCCCGGCTCATCAAGGTACCCGTAAGTGATGCATGACCCTTCCAGCGGAAAGCGCAGGCGCGTTTCGCGTCCCAGCGGGCCCATGCCGAGGATGCAGACCGGCACACCCCAATTGTGATGAAGCAACCCGCGCAGCATTTCCACTTCATCGAGCTGATTCAC
>JBQCGE010000358.1:0-2702 GCA_051955955.1 Verrucomicrobiota bacterium | reverse complement strand
GGCGTGGTGCTCGAACTGGTCACCTCCGAAATGCGCCGCAAAGCAAAAATGGTCAACTATGGTTTGAGCTACGGCATGTCCGCTTTTGGGCTGGCCCAGCGTCTGGGCATTCCTCGCCGTGAAGCGATTGAAATTATTGACCACTATTTCGCCCAATTCCCTCTCATCCGAAAGTACATGTCGGATACCATCGAGTTTGCGCGCGAGCATGGGTATGTCGAAACGGTTACCGGCCGTCGCAGATATATGCGGGATATTCGTTCTTCCAATGCAACCATTCGAGGGGCGGCCGAACGCAATGCCATCAACGCACCCATTCAAGGGACCGCTGCGGACATGATCAAAATCGCCATGGCCCAGATTCATCGCGAGATCATTCACCGCGGCCTTCGCTCCCGAATGCTTTTGCAGGTCCACGACGAATTGGTCTTTGATATCTTCAAGCCCGAGGAGCAGCTAATGCGGCAAATCATCTCCGACAAAATGGAGAAAGCCATTGACCTCGCAGTTCCCATTGAAGTGGAAATCGGCTGCGGTGAAAATTGGCTTGAGGCCCATTAATTCCGTTCTGCGAAGAATTCTCGCATGGCCCCACGATTCCGTGCATACTCACTGCCGTGAATGCCCGATCGCATAATCACGTCCGATACCATGTGAAATACTGGGCGGCAATTTCCCTGCTCTGTTTAATCGCGGTGGGATGTAAGACTTCCACCATCGAATCGCGCAGGACCGAAAAAACGGCGGCTTATAACGCATTGAGCCCTGCCGAACAACAACTCGTCGATGAAGGCCAGATTCAGATCGGCATGAGCGCCGATGCCGTTTACATCTCTTGGGGCCAGCCCTCGGAAATCCTTCAGGAGGAAACGCCACAAAATGGAAAAATCACCACTTGGCGCTACTACGGCACATGGATGCAGGAAACGCGTTACTGGGCTTACCGGGAAACGCGTCGCCGCGACTCCGGCCTCGCCCTGGAACGATACCTCATCAGCGATTACAATCCCCGCGATTATGTTCGCGCCGAAATCCTCTTCAAGGATGGCAAGGTAATCACCTGGCGCACCCTCCCGCGCCCCGCCTATTAAATCTGCCCTGCCGGTTTTCGATTCCAAAGCTTGTTGAGAGTGTCGTCAGGCCCCTTTGACTTTGCGAAGCTGGAATCCTGGCTGGAATCTTGATTAGGCTTCCTCCGTCAGGTCTTGCAATACGGTCACTTAGTAATCCAAACCTCGGATAATTGCCCTAAACTGAACGTCGTCTTACTCGACCCAATCCTCGTTCCATTTAAGAGGCGATGTTGGGATCTGCCTTCCGGGAGCGAATTACACCAATGATGGCGGGTAAAATTGAAATGAAAACAATCATCAGGATAACCGCAGAAAAGTTCTTTTTAATAATGGGGATGTTCCCGAACAAATAACCGCACACGGTCATTGAAATCACCCAGAAAAGCGCCGCAAAAATGCTATACGAAAGAAATTTCGGATAAAACATCCGCCCGATTCCCGCCACAAATGGCGCAAACGTCCGCACAATTGGCACGAACCGCGCGAGGATGATCGTTTTCCCTCCATACCGCTCATAAAATGCGTGGGTCCGATCCAGGTGCTTGCGGTTCAAAAACCGGGAATTGCCGTGAAAAACTCGCGGCCCCAGTGTATGTCCAATCCAGTAATTCACATTGTCTCCAAGCAATGCCGCCGCTGTGAGACTGGTGAGAATGATCCAGATATTCAGCCCTCCAGGTGTCGCGCATAATGCTCCTACTGCAAACAAGAGGGAATCACCGGGAAGAAAAGGCGTCGCGACGAGCCCTGTTTCCATGAAGATAATCAGGAACAACAAGCCATAAATCCAAACGCCATATTGTGGGACCAACTGCGCCAGGTAGTGGTCCAGGTGCAGGAAAATATCGACTACTTTACGGATCAAATCCATGGGCGCGGCATCCATAACACCGCACCTTCCAATGAGCCAGCACAATCTTGGGAGAACAGGTATTTCCGCCGCTTACAGTGCTCAACTGGGAGTGACACACCGTTCAATCAAGCACGAGCAATGCCCAAAATAAACTGCCTTATTTCTTCTCCGGTTTATGCTGCGAGTGGCACGCTTTGCAATTCACCGCTTCTTTGTACTTCTGAACCGCGCCTGCTTCGTGTTTGCTGAGCGCTTCAGTGGCTCTCACCAGGGCAGCCGTCTTCTCATGCCAGCTCTCTTTTGAACCGCGGGGCGGTTCTTCACGGGCCATCAGCTTGTAATAGCCGAGCAAAAGCTTGATCTCTTCATCCGTTCCCTTGCCTTCGCTTACCCGCTTGGAAATAGAATCCTCCCCCTTATGAGCGAGTTTCATCACATCTTTCGTGTTTTCCGCTTTGTGCGCTTCAATCGCGTTCGCGTGAAAGCTCAAGATTCCCGTCGTTGCGGCGGCAAGGGCCACAGCTAAAATCGTTCGTTTCATTGGAGTGCGCATTTCAATACCCATCTTCCCCCAATCTGGCTAGCAGGAAATTTGTGCCCGTCTTCCGCAACAATTCCGCCATAATCCCGCGTAATTCCACACATTCCACCAAAAATTTTTCTTTGCTCCCTTCCGTTTTCCACGCTTTTGCATTGCCAAATCCACCTCCCCCTCCTTCAATCTCTCCCCGGCACGCAAGCCTTTCTCCGCGATGAAGAACATTGTCTATTTTGAC
>JBQCGE010000357.1:0-4400 GCA_051955955.1 Verrucomicrobiota bacterium | reverse complement strand
GACGGGCTGAAGCCTTCCCAGAGGCGCATTCTCTTCGCGATGCGTCAGCTCAATTTGTTTCCGGGACGCCAGCATCGTAAGTGTGCAAAAATTTGCGGCGACACCAGTGGTGATTACCATCCCCACGGTGAGGCGGTGATTTACCCCACGCTTGTTCACATGGCTCAGCCGTGGGCGATGCGGGAGCGTTTGGTGGATGGGCAGGGGAACTTTGGCTCCATTGAAGGCGATCCTCCCGCCGCCATGCGTTATACCGAAGCTCGCATGACCCACCTGGGCGCGGCCTTGATGCAGGACATGGAGCAGGACACGGTTGATTTCGTTCCGAACTATGACGAAACGAAAGAGGAGCCGGTAGTTCTTCCCGCTTCCTTCCCTAATTTGTTGGTAAACGGCGGCACGGGCATTGCGGTCGGTATGGCTACCAATATTCCTCCGCACAACATGGGGGAGATCATTGATGCGATCTGCGCCCAGCTTGAGAATCCCGAGATCACCATCAAGGACCTGATGAAGTTTGTGAAAGGTCCAGACTTTCCAACCGGTGCAGTCATTCTTGGACGGGAAGGTATCCGCCAATATTTCGAAACCGGTCGTGGAAGCGTGAAGGTTCGCGGCGAGATGGAGGTCGAGCCGCTGAAATCTGGTCGTGAACAGATAGTCATCACCGCGCTGCCTTTCAACGTAAACCGGGCCGTTTTGGTTGAGCGCATCGCGGAGTTGGTGAATGAAAAAGTGATTCAGGACATCACTGCCGTTCGCGATGAATCGGATGAAAACACACGGGTAGTCCTGGAATTAAAGCGCGATGCCATCTCTAAGGTGGTCATCAACAATCTTTTCAAATACACCTCCCTCGAGAGCACCTTCAGCGTGAACATGCTGGCCATCGATCATGGCCGGCCAAAAATCCTGAACCTCAAGGAGATGATTCAATGCTATATCGATCATCGACGCGAGGTGGTGCTTCGGCGCACGCGCTTCCTGCTTAAGAAAGCTGAGGAACGCGCGGAAATTCTTGAAGGTTATCTGCTCGCGCTGGCGAACCTGGACGATTTCATTCGAATTATCCGGAGTTCCGCCAACCGGGATGAGGCCAGGGTCCGCTTGATGGCCTATGAATTTTCGCGGGAGACGGTATTGCAGCTTGGGATTTTGATCCGAAGCGAAGCCCGGCTCACCAACGGCCGTTATCTCTTCAGTGAAGCGCAGATCAACGCCATCCTCGAACTCCGTCTCTATCAATTGACTGGGCTGGAGCGCGACAAGATCAAAAATGAATACGACGAATTGCTGAAGAAGATCGAGGACCTGCTCGACATTCTCGCTCGTGAAGCGCGCGTGTTCGCGATCATCAAGGAAGAGTTGCTTGCGATTAAGGAGAAACATGCGAATGCGCGGTTAACCCAGATCGTGGCAGATGAAGGTGAGATGGCGATTGAAGATCTCATCGCCAACGAAGGGGTGATCATCACCATCACGCATAACGGCCTGATCAAGCGCACGAACGTGAGTTCCTACCGTGCGCAACGACGGGGTGGCAAAGGGGTGATTGGCATGACCACACGCGAAGCGGAGGAGGGGGAGCAAGGTGATTTTGTGGAGCATCTCTTCACCGCCAGCACGCATGATTACCTGATGTTCTTCACGAACAAAGGCCGCGTCTATGTTGAGCGCGTTCACGAAATTCCCGACATGGGCCGGACATCGAAGGGGCGCAGCATTGCCAACCTGCTCGAACTTCAGGCTGAAGAAAAAATCGCGGCACTCATTCGCATTGTTTCCAAAATGGAAAACCGTGAAGACGTAACCTGGCGGCAGGAAAACTTCCTGTTCTTCGCGACGCAGCGCGGGACGGTAAAGAAAACCGCTTTGTCCGAATTTGCCAATGTCCGAAAGGGCGGCATTATCGCGATTGGTATTGATGAGCAGGACCAGTTGATTGGAGTCAAGCTGACCAGTGGCAAGGACGAGGTGGTGCTGATCACTCGCGAAGGGATGAGCATTCGCTTTTCCGAGGGCGACGTCCGCTCAATGGGTCGGCCGGCTTCAGGTGTGCGTGGGATCACGCTCGGGGCAAACGATCTGGTTGAAGCTTTAGCCGTGGTGGTGCCCGAGTGCACATTGTTGGTGGCGGGCGAGAACGGCATCGGCAAGCGGACCGACTTCGGCGAATACCGTGTCCAGAGTCGCGGTGGTAAGGGCATCATCACCATGAAAACCAACGAGAAAACCGGTGGAATCGTTGGCGCTCTGACCGTCAGTGATACGGATGAACTGATGCTGATTACATATGCCGGCCAGATGGTCCGAATCCCGGTTAACGGAATCCGCGAAGCAGGCCGAAACACCCAAGGGGTTAAACTGATCAATCTCGACGAAAACGATAAGTTACAAGCCATCGCCAAGGTCATCAGCGAAACGGACGAAGCCAAGGCGGAGGAATCCGGGCCTGAGGCTCCGCCGGTCGAAGGCAACGTGTAAGAGGTGCATGAAAAAGCAGACTCCAGTATCACGCAGCGGCCGCTTTGAATCGGGACCGGATGTGGAGGTGGCACAATTCACCGAATCGATTTCTTTTGATTGGCGTCTCTGGCAGGAGGACATTCGCGGTTCCATTGCGCATGCGAAGATGCTGCGAAAAATCGGCGTTTTGACTGCGGGTGAATTGGCAGGGATAACAGCGGGTCTGAAGGAGATCGCCAACGAAATTTCCACCGGTAAATTCAAATGGAAACCGGAGTTGGAGGATGTTCACATGAACATCGAGTCGGCATTGACCCAGCGTTGTCCTGCAGGAGCCAGGCTGCATACTGCCCGCTCGCGCAATGACCAGGTGGCACTCGATATTCGCATGTGGGTGCGTGGGCAAATCACCGGATTGCAGGAGGAGCTTAGAGCATTACAATCGGCCTTCGTTCTTCTGGCTCAGAAAAATTCCGACGTAATTATTCCCGGTTATACCCACCTGCAACGTGCACAGCCGGTTTACTTTGCTCATCATCTCCTCGCTTATGTCGAAATGTTCGACCGCGATTGGCTCCGTCTTCAGGATTGTTATGAGCGCGTGAACGTCTGCCCGTTGGGCAGTGGTGCGATTGCCGGGTCGACCATCCCGCTGGACCGCGAATTCGTCGCGGGGGAACTCGATTTCGTCGATGCGAAAGGCAAGCCACGCATCAGCCAGAACTCCATGGACGCTATTTCGGATCGCGATTTCGCGATTGAATTTTGTTCCACGTCGGCATTGCTTGCGGTGCATCTCTCCCGTCTCGCGGAGGATTTGATTCTCTGGGCCAGTTCGGAATTTAACTACATTCGCATTTCCGATGCGTTCACGACCGGTTCCTCCCTGATGCCGCAGAAAAAGAATCCCGACATTGCGGAGCTAACCCGTGGTAAAAGCGCTCGCGTGATTGGTGATTTAATGGCGCTCTTAACCTTGGTGAAAGGGTTGCCAATGACTTACAACCGCGACCTGCAGGAGGACAAGGAACGTTTGTTCGACTCCGCCGATACAGTGCGCGCGACGGTTCGCATCGTTTCGCGCATGATGAGCGAAATTTCCGTGAACAAAGCGGTTTGCGCGCAGGCTGCGTCGGATAGCGCTTTGCTCGCCACCGACCTTGCTGATTACCTTGTTCGAAAGGGCATTCCCTTCCGCGAAGCGCACCACGCTGTTGGTGCTGCGGTTGCGATGGCGGAGAAGCTCGGGAAAGGCCTGCACGAACTTTCGGTTGAAGAATATCAATCTGTAAATCCAAAGTTCGGCGCGGATGTCCACTCACTTGTCCAACTCGAAAAAGCTTTGGCCTTGCGCAACCTCGCGGGAGCCCCTGCGCCCAGGCGCATCAAGGAACAGATTACCCGCTGGAAACGGGCGTTGAAGCTCGCCTGATCCTGGATCGTGAAAGCATCCCGGCAGTCGCGTGAATTGTTAACCAGCCTGCTCCGCGACGTTTCCCGTTCGTTTTATTTAACGCTCCGGGTCCTGCCGCAACCAATTCGCCAGCAAATCGGTCTCGCCTACCTGCTTGCTCGCGCGACCGATACGATTGCCGACACCGAGCTAATCGCCGTTGAGCAACGACTTGCTGCTCTCGACGAATTGCGAGCCGCGATTCTGGACAATCCTGCTCGCCGCGTTTCCTTCGACCATCTCCTGCCACATCAAAACGATTCTTCAGAACGTCTATTGCTCCAGCGCATCAATGAAGCCCTTGGCCTGCTTGCGCAATTTGATCCGAACGACCGAGCCTTGATCCAGTCCGTGCTGAAAACGATTACCGATGGGCAACGGCTCGATCTGCTTCGCTTCGGCAATGCCGTCCCAACTCAAATCATCGCCTTGCAAAGTGATGCGGAACTCGACGATTACACCTACAAAGTCGCCGGGTGCG
>JBQCGE010000356.1:0-2996 GCA_051955955.1 Verrucomicrobiota bacterium | reverse complement strand
GGATGATGTGGCGGACGAACATGGAGGAAATGGAAGCGATGCTCTTTGTTTTTCCGCGTCCCTACCAAACTTCGTTTTGGATGAAGAACACGTTGCTTCCGCTCTCTTGCGCCTATATTAATCCCGAGGGGATTATTATGGAATTGCACGAAATGAAACCGAAGGATGAATCACCAATCCCCGCCGCGAGCGACCAAATTCAGTACGTCCTTGAAGTCAAGGAGGGTTGGTTCAAGCGCCATGACGTGACAGAGGGCATGCTGGTGAAAACGGAACGCGGCACGCTGCGGGAAACCTTTTTTCGGCGTTAAGCCTGCTGCCGATCAGTCCTGAGCAGACAACCCAATTCTGTTGACTTTGGTGGCTTACAATTAGAGTTTTTTTCCATGCCCGATAGTTCTCCAGAGGACCAATCACTTGCCGCGTTGCGCGAAGCGGTACGGTTAAGCCCAAGCAACGTTCCGCTCCGGCTGCATTTTGGCGAATCGCTCCTTGGGCGAGGACAGGCACCGGAAGCCGAAAAGGAATTTCGCGAGGCGCTCGCCATCGCACCGGAGAATTCCGCGTTGAAACTCGGTTTGGCCCGCGCTTTCCTTGCACAGAAAAAGAGCAGCCATGCGCTCGCCTTGGTTGAGGATATCGTGAAGCAACCAGGAGCCCCCGCACGGGCGTACATCCTCCACGCGCGCTTGCTGCTCAGCATTGGTGAAGTGCAGCAGGCGGTTTACGAATACCGGCGCGGCATTGAGCTGGACCTGGGCGTGAGAGACGAAGCGCTTGCCACCCAGCTCGGCATCGATGCGGATCCTGAAGAAGATGAAATCGTTGAAGGGCGCGTGCGGGCCGCGTGGGAGGAATCCGAACCAGGACCATCCGTTGAATTGGAGAAGCCCGAGATAGCATTTAAGGACGTGGGTGGAATGGAAAAGTTGAAGGAGGAAATTCAACTTAAAATCATCCTCCCGATCCAGCATCCGGAACTTTACCAGGCCTATGGCAAAAAGGCTGGCGGCGGCATCTTAATGTACGGCCCACCCGGCTGCGGCAAGACCTACCTCGCCCGGGCAACCGCAGGAGAAATCAATGCCTCCTTCATTGCCGTCGGCATCAATGAAGTGCTCGATATGTGGATTGGCGCAAGCGAGCGAAATCTGCACGATATTTTCGAGAATGCCCGTTCCCATGCTCCCTGCGTTCTATTTTTTGATGAAGTCGATGCTCTGGGCGCGAGCCGCGGTGACATGCGCCAGAGCGCAGCGCGGCAGTTGATTAACCAATTTCTTGCGGAAATGGACGGGGTAAAGTCCTCGAACGAAGGCGTTTTGATCCTGGCGGCCACCAACGCCCCGTGGCATTTGGACGCGGCATTTCGCAGGCCCGGCCGCTTTGATCGAATGCTCTTCGTTCCCCCACCCGACAAGGAAGCCCGTGCGTCGATCCTGGAGATCATGCTTCGCGGAAAGCCCATGGTGGATATCGATTATGATTCCATTGCGAAAAAAACAGACGGTTTTTCGGGCGCTGATTTAAAAGGAATTGTCGACTACGCTATCGAACAAAAATTGAGCTAATCCATTCGCGCCGGAGGTCCCAAACCGCTTACGACAAAAGACATGCTTGCGGCCGCGGGGCAGTTAAAACCAACCACGAGAGAATGGTTCACCACTGCACGGAATTATGCGCTCTATTCGAACCAGGGCGGGGCGTACGATGACATTGTCGCTTATCTGAAACTCAAATGACCCCGAATCTCCAGCGTGGTTTGTTGCTCTATGAACAATCCCGCTTTGAATTGGCGGAGCCGGAGTTTCGCCAGTCCCTTGCCGCGAACCCGCAGGATGCCTACACACGCGCGCTGCTGGGTCTGACTCTATCCCACCAGGAGCGTTTTCAGGAGGCGGAGAACGAGATTGCCGAAGCTCTCAAAAGCGCCCCCGACTTCGCTTTCGTCCATTACGCCCGGGCCACCATTTTGTATCATCGGAGGCGATTCGAGGATGTCGAAAAGGCGATTGCCCAGGCGATCATGCTCGACCCCGAGAATGCTGATTATCGCGGCTTGCAAGCCCACAATTTCCTGACCCAGCGGAAATGGAAACTCGCGCTTGAGGCAGCGGAGATCGGGTTACAACTCGACCCGGAACATGTCGGCTGCACCAACTTTCGCGCAATTGCCCTGGTGAAGCTTGGGCGCAAAGGCGAAGCCGGTGCCGTGATTGACGCAGCACTGGCCAGAAACCCCGAGAATTCCATAACGCATGCGAACCAGGGATGGACTCTACTGGAAGCTGGGAAACCAAGAGAAGCGCTGGAACACTTTCGCGAATCGTTACGGCTCGATCCCGAGAATGAATGGGCTCGTCAGGGCACGGTTGAAGCCTTAAAAGCCCAGCACCTGACCTATTCGCTCATGCTCAAATATTTCCTCTGGATGAATCGGTTGAGCAGCCGCATGCAATGGGGAGTGATCCTCGGCGGGTATTTTGGAATGAAGCTGCTTGGCGGCCTCGCCAAAAGTAATCCATCCTTTGCGCCCTGGGTTCTGCCGATCCAGATCCTCTACATCCTTTTCGTATTCCTTTCGTGGACGGCTGATCCCCTTTTCAACCTGGTGCTCCGGTTAAATAAATTTGGACGCCTCGTATTAAGCAAAAAGGAAATCGTTGCTTCGAATTGGGTGGGAGCTTTTGTCGGGCTCGGCTTGATTTCACTCGCGGCAGGGTTGCTGATAAATTCGGATTACCTGCTCGCTGCGTTTGTTTTTGGCTTTTCGGTTTTGCCGGTTACAGCCGTCTTCAAATGCCCGGCAGGATGGCCACGACAAGCCATGGCCACCTACTCGCTGGTGATCATCGGAGCAGGATTACTCGGCATCGGCGCGCTCTACCTGGAATATTTTAAGCCGAACACATTGAGCTGGGTAAGGAACGTGGAAGGACCGCTTTTGAGCACGTTTTTGTTTGGTATTTTACTCTCCGGTTGGGTGGCAAATTTCC
>JBQCGE010000355.1:0-14661 GCA_051955955.1 Verrucomicrobiota bacterium | reverse complement strand
GGACTTTGCTGCCGGGAATTTTTTCTGACCATGGACCGGTGGCATTGATGATACACCGGGCACGAACCGTGAAAGCACGAGTGGATTCCTGGTCGTGGAGGTGGGCTGTAAAGCCAGGAGAATGATTCTCGCTTTTTTCGAAGCGGACGTAGTTGAGTAGGGTTGCGCCTGCATTTTCGGCGGAACGCAACGTATCGAGAACCAGTCGAGCATCCTGAGTGAAACCATCGAAATAACGAACAGCACCTTTTAACCCGGTTCGGAGAAGTTGGGGCACTTCGGCGGCGAGCCGATTTTTGTCGAGACTTCTGGAGCGTCCGAGATTGTGGCCGCCACAGAGCAGATCGTAAATTTTAACGCCAATCCGCAACTGCCAAAAAGGCCATTCACTAAACTGGCGATAGGCAGGAAAAATGAACGGGAGCGGTTCGGCAAGATGCGGGGCAATGCGATGCAGAATAGTTTTCTCTACACTGGCTTCGCGGACGAGGCGAACACGGCCCTGGGCAAGATAGCGGATGCCGCCATGGAGCAATCGGCTGGAGCGGCTGCTTGTTCCGAATGCAAAATCGTGCAGATCCACGAGGGCGGTGCGGAGTCCGCGCAAAGCGGCGTCGCGGGCAATTCCCGCGCCAACGATGCCGCCGCCGATGACGAGCAGATCGAAACCATCGGCACGGGAGAGCGCGTCCAGTTTTTTGCGGCGTGATTCCAGAGAGTCGTAGAGCATGAATTAACTCCCTTCGCCGTTGGTGACGGAATTTTTGTGAATTGGGGTTCGAAGCGGATCGAACTTCTTTTGCGCCATGAGTTCCCGCCCGAATGCTTCGAGGTTCGGGAAAATAAAGTCAGGTCGGTGCAATGAGCCAATGGCAGGAATGCAGTGAGCAGGATCCTGCTGAGCAGTGCGGCCAAACTCACCTGTCAGGACGAGAACGGAAGCGGCAGCGGCCCGACGGCCCATGGCAATATCGGTTTCCAAACGATCACCGACCATCGCAAGTTCTGTTGGAGCGAGGCGATGCGTATCCATGACGATTTGTAACAGAGTCGGATCCGGTTTGCCGGCGATGATATCCGGGCTTCGGCCAGCGGCCTCGCGCAGAGCAGCACAGACAGCGCCGCAATCGATATAGATATGTTCGGAATCGGTGGGACAGGTGCGGTCGGGATTTGTGGCGATGAAAGGAAGGCCCTTTTTGATCCACCATGCGGCCTTGCAAAGAGACTGGAAATTGAGATTCGGATCGTAGCCAATGACAATTGCCTCTGGATTTTCAGTAACACATTCGAATCCGCTCAGGGCAAATTCCTCGGCCATTCCTGGGGCTCCGACGATGAAGATGCGGCGAATGTCCGGAAAAAGCTTTTGGATTTTGCGGGCGGCAGCGTGACTGGAAATTAGAACCTGCTCGCGAGTGGCCTTGAGGCCGATCCTTTCAAAGTGGGCGAGGTACTCGGAGACGCTGCGTGATGAATTATTGGTAACGAAGCTGTAACCGATGCCGAGTGAGTCGAGCAACTGGAGGAAAGGAAGAGTTTCCGGGAAAAGTTTGTGACCGCGATAGAGGGTGTCATCGAGATCGAGGGCGATGTGCCGAATAGCGGCGAGCCGTTTATGCTCACCCTGTGTGAGAGGAGAGGCACCTGACGATTTGTGCGCCAGGTGCCCCGGTTTAATTGGTTGCCTGCTGGAGTCCAAGTTTGCCCCGCAGTTGAGATCTACATTTTGCGGGTGGCGTGTTCCTGCAGCCACTTCATATCCGGATTATTGGGCGATGGATTATCAAATGGGATGATCTGCCCCGGAACGAGAGGCGGCTTGGTGCGATCATCAACCCATTTTTTAATTTCGGAATGCCCATCGGCGAAAGAGAACCCGCCAGCGCCGTTATGGTAGCTGGCCGGGATATCAACGCGATGGATGCGGCTGGGCTGGTCGGGCCAACCGTCCATATCGACGACGAACATGCCGTCATTGATGCTATCTTCGCGTTCGTCGAGAAACACGAAGGTGCCGGAAGGACCTGGATCGACCATGTCAGAACCTTTGCGATAGACGCGCCAGCCTGGTTCGGAATATCCAATGGGACGGCCTTCACCCCGTCCACCGACCCAGTTGAGCATCGACATGCTGCGAACGCGATTCATCCGTTTCCCACGATAGGAAACCGTGCTGCGATCCCCTGGACATTTCCAGATTGCGAGGCTTTTGCCGCAATATTTCCAAAGGATACTTTTCTCGATGTTCACCTGCGGATTCCAGTTTTCCTGGTTGCTCCCATCGTAATCGAGCCAACCGCCGACCCATTCGTAGGGACCATGCTTTACGAAGGGGAGTGTATCGTCGTTATCATCGACGTAGAGCCTCCAGGCGAGGAGAAGCTGCTTATGGTTCCCCATGCATTGAATCCCCTGCGCCTTGGTCTTTGCCTTTGACAAAGCTGGCAGCAACATCCCGGCAAGGATCGCGATAATCGCGATCACCACGAGCAGCTCGATCAGGGTAAAACCGGAGGTTTTCTGATTGAGACTTGTAAACCGCATAATGAGTAAACTTCTCTGAATTTTTTATTGGGCAAGCACACGGTAGAACATGCTCTTGCCAGTGATGGTGTCCTGGGCCTGGGTATTGGTTGTGACCGCGCCCACATTTTCCCACGTGCCCGAACTGAGGCTGGCGCGACGTTGGAGTTGGTAATTCCCGTTACCGCCTTCCCACGTGATGGTCACGTTCTGGCCCTGCACGGAAATACCTTTGACCGAGACGGAGGCAGCCACTTCAGAAACCGCCGGATGCCCACCTGCGATATAACCGATCTCATCGAGAGTGAGAGCGCGATCCCAAATGGCGATATCATCAACAGCACCATTAAAGAAGCCAAGTGATTGAGTGCCGTTGCGACCAATAGCCGCCATTTGACCTGCGCGAACAGCACCGGTCAGTCCTGTGCCCGGGGATGAATCCGAGCCGACGTGGGTATCCGACAACTGGCCATTGAGGTAAATGCGAGCTTCACCAGCGGTGGCCTGAGCCTTGCCATCATAAACGGCGATGACGTTCAACCATGTGTTGGTGCTGAGGCGGGCGAGCGGAATGCCGGGACGAGCTGCCTGCCCGTTGGCATCGGTAACCTTGAAGCGGAGTTCCAGGTTGGATTTGTCGCTATAGACGACATAATCATCTTCGACCGCATCGTAAATCCCGGCGAACGTTTCCGCTTGCACATTGGGGAGTTCATTGAGCTTGACCCAGAGCGAAACGGTAACCTGGTTGTTCGTAATATTGAGGGCTTCGGTATTTGGAACATCGGCCCAGGTATTAGCTCCATCGACTGCGAGGGCGCTGCCGAATCTTGCATCAGCGTCCTTGAGCCATGCGGTGGTCGGATCGAGGAGATTCAAAACGGCGTCGTTGTCGCCCGCTGTGTCTTCGAGCGTGGTGGTGGATTCGTTGGTCAAACCTTCGTCCATGTTCCAGTAAGCGATCATGCCGTTTTTGAGCGAAGCGGCGAGCTGGGGATCATCTCCGAACTGAGCGGAGTGGAAGGTCCAGGTGGACGAAACCACCGCGCCGAGAGCGGCATCAAACCATTCCACCTTGACCGTGTTTTCACTATTGGGAGTGATTTGAGCAAGTGATGCTTTGACCGTAACCGCGCCGTTTTGCGACGTGATGGCAGGCGTAAGAACCGTGCCGTTTAGACGGAGGACGATTTTGCTGGTGTCCAATGGTTCCGAACCTTCGCTCAAGACGACTTCGAGGGGAACCGAAGGAACGACATTGACTGCGTCCGGAGCGGGTGTGCGAGAACTCAAAATTGCTGGCGCAGTTACTGGCCCGGTGACTGGAACGGCGTGGCCGGAAGCGAGGTAACCGATTTCATCGGGTGTCAAAGCGCGGCTCCAAACGGCAACGTCATCCACCGCGCCGTGGAGAAAGGATTGGGCTTGCGCGCCGTTGCGACCCAGAGCAGCAACCTGACCCGCGCGAACCATGGCCTTCAGGCCGGTTCCAACTGTGCTGTCATTGCCGACATGGACGTCAGCGAGCTGACCATTGATATAAATCCGGGCGTCACCGGCGTTGGTGGTTGCATTGCCATTGTAAACACCGGCGATATGAATCCATTCACCTGTGGTGAGCAAATTCTGCGGGATGCCCGGGCGGGCGGCCTGGTTTGAGGAATCAGTGACTTTAAAGCGGAGTTCGCGGTTGCCTTTATCGAGATAGAGGACGTACGAATCTTCAACCGAATCATAGATGCCACCGATGCCTTCGGTCATGTCGGAAGGAAGCACGTCAAGTTTGACCCATGCAGAGACAGTCACTTCGTTCGTCTTGATGTTCATTGCGTCATTGGTCGAGACGTTCACGAAGGCGTCCGAACCATCGAGGTAAAGAGCGCTGCCGAATTTGGCGTTGGAACCCGTAAGCCATGTGGTATCGGGAGTGGAGGTGGTGAGGACTGAATTATTATCGCGCGCGATGTCGTGAATGACGGTTTCATTCACGTTTGTTTTTCCTTCGTCCAAATTCCAGTAAGCAGTGAGTGACTTGGCCAGGGAGGCAGCAAGGACTGGATCGAGGTCATAAGGAGCTACGGAGAAATTCCATTGCTGGGTGACGCTGCCGCCTTGGACTGGATCATTCCAAATTGCGGTGAGCGTATTTTGCGATTTGGAGGCGAGATTGGGCAAAGTGGCATCGACCGTGAAATGGCCTGCGCCATCGGGAGTCACCGTGCTTGCGAGCGGCTGGCCATTAAGTTTGAGGGATACGCTGCCGGAATCGAACGGTTCAGAACCTTCCGCGAGAACCAGTTTTACTGGAGAGTTCGGCATGATGTTTACGGCGTTGGTGCCGGGCTGGCGGAAGGTGAGTGAAACCGGAATGTCTACCGTGGCCGGGATGCTATCGCCAGCCGGGGCGCCCAGGGCAAGCAGGTATGCATCGGACAATGCAACATCATGCACCTGAATGCTGCTTACATAACCGGGAGCTTCGGAGCCGCCGGTCGCATCATTATCGGTGAACAACAGGACGGTATCACCGAAAGCTCCACCGGCTGGATTGAGAGCCCATCGGCCGTCAACACCTGCACCCAAGACTTGCTGGCCGACAAATTTGCCATCAATGAATTTGCGCACCGTTGGGCCAGCTGGATTGGCAAGATCCACGGAGAGAGCGACGCGCTGCCAGACATTGCTTGCGAAAGAACCCTGGTAACTGCCGGAGATGCCAATGCCACCGCTCGGATTAATGAAGAAATCAGCATCGTTCGCGTTGCTCGGATCATCAATTTGGATCAGACCGCGCCATGAAGTGGCATTTGTGCTGGTGTAGAGCAGGTCGAAAATGAGCGTGTACTGATTGGCCATTCCACCGCCCCCGTTCGCGGGGAGGTCTGAATGCATCAGATAGCCCATGGTGGGGAGGGAGCGCGGGAAACCCATGACATGCAGCGGCTGGCCATTCACACCGGGAAGGCCGAGAATGTCAGTGGTGCCAAACACAGTCTGTGTTTCAGTTTCACCACCGGGGCCGTCAAAAAATTCCAGGTTTTGACCGGTGGTGGCATTGAGGTTGCCGGAGTTAAAATCCCACTGACTGACAATGGCAGCCTGAGTGGTGTTAAGGAACGCGGCGCTGGTGAGAGCGAGCGCAGCGACCCGGGCGCAATTTTTAAGGAGTTTGGAGTGCATACAAATATGGCTTTTATGAGAATAGTGCGTTAACGCTCTATCTCTCCTGTTTTATAAGATGCGGTCAAGCAAATTGTACTCTTATCCAGTTAAGCGGATAATCGGGGTGAGCTTACATGGTCAAAAAGAAGGAGCAAGTTACGATAACGTTACAGCTTGTTACGATATAACGACGAACTTACGAATAAAACGAGGCATAATGTGCGTTAACCCAAGTCATTTGCGGAGTTTACCGCACCTTCATGCGACGCGTGCCTTTGCGGAAAACTTATACATATCGCCGCGATAAATTGAATCCTCCATTTCAACAATCAGGTCCTTACCAGCAAACGAAACACCTTCTACGCAAAATGCGGCGGTCCGGGTCGAGAGTTGAAAGACGCTCAACCGTTCACCTTCGAGCACAACAGCGCTGAGCATTTGGTTAATTTCGGTCAGGTGGATTCCATATTCCTTCTCAAAAATGTCGTAGAGTGAGCCTTCAAGATTTTTCTTTTGAATTTCCGGGCAGAGCTGCAAAGAAATGACCCGTTTTTCCTTCATCATGGGAATGGAATCGGCATAACGGACGCGTTCGATCTCGCAATAGGGACCCTTCATAGTGAATTCCCGCCCGTTGATAATTTGGGTGTGATTGCCTTCGCGAAGATGGAAGCCGATTAAGCGGGTGGAAGGTTTGCGACCCGCTTCGATCATATTTTTAGTAAAGCCGAAGATGCGTTCGATATTGCGCACGACCGGGCGGGCTTTGACAAAAGTGCCGTGACCCCGAATGCGTTCTACCCAGCCGGCCTGCTCAAGGTCGAGGAGAGCCTTTCGAGCGGTGGTGTTGCTGACCTGGTATTTGGCGATGATTTCGTTTTCGGAAAGGACGGGTGAACCTGGCGCGAGGTTCCCCTGTTGAATCTCGTTAACGATCGCCCGGGAGATCTGGAAGTATTTAGGGATGATACTCGACTCGTCGGTCATGGAGCGATGGCATTCAGCAAAACAGGAGTGAGTTTGGCAAGGATTTGTTTGAAAAGGATCACCTGGGGAGCGGAAAGGGACAGATTTGACCGTGAAATAGCCGATTCGGATGGTTCTGATGTGCTTGCCAGATTTTCTACGTACACGTAGTTTCTGCCCCATGCTGTTTCCCGTTAAGCGATCAGCCCTCATTCGGGGCGCACTTGTTTTACTTTCCAGTACCCTGTTTGCAACCGCTGGCGAATTAGCCAAACCGGCTGCGAACGAGAAAAAATCGGATAGTCCCAATGACGCAGAGCTGTTGATAAAAGGGTTCCAATTACAACCGGGATACAAAGCGGAGTTATTCGCGGCGGAACCTTTCCTCGCCAACACGGTGGCGTTCACGATTGATAACCAAAACAATTTTTACGTTGCTGAAACGTACCGGCTCCACGCTGGCGTGACGGATATTCGCGGGCATCGCGACTGGCTGGATGAAGACCTGGCCTCGCGCACGACGGATGATCGCATTGCCATGATGAAGCGGCATGAGGGCGGCAACTTCCTTTCCTACGAGCAGAATTCCGAGCGGATCAAAAAAATCTGGGACAAGGATGGCGACGGGAAGGCAGATGGATCATCCGTTTTTGCTGAGAACTTCAAAACTGCGCTGGACGGAATTGCAGCTGGTGTGCTGGAGCATAACGGAAAAGTGTATTTCGCCAACATCCCGAACCTTTGGGAATTGGCAGACACAAACCACGATAATGTGGCCGATGAGCGCCGTTCGCTGAGTTTTGGTTATGGTGTGCGCGTTGGGTTCCTCGGTCACGACCTGCATGGATTGATCATTGGGCCGGATGGCCGCCTTTACTTCAGCATCGGCGATCGTGGATCGAGCGTTGAAGTGAATGGCAAACGCATTGGCGATCCGGATGCGGGCTCGGTGTTTCGCTGCACCCGGGATGGGACCGGCCTGGAAGTTTTTGCGTGGGGATTGAGAAACCCGCAGGAACTCGCGTTTGATCAATACGGAAATCTTTTCACCGGGGATAACAATTCAGATTCCGGAGATCGCGCCCGGCTGGTGTATTTGGTGCAGGGTGGAACGAGTGGATGGAACGCGGGCTTCCAATGGCTGGAACGTCCAAACCCACGCGGCCCCTGGAATTCCGAAAAGATGTGGCACCCGCAGTCTGAAGGGCAGCCTGCATTTATCATTCCCCCGATTGCGAACCTGACAGATGGACCTTCCGGATTTGCGTTTTACCCAGGAACTGGTTTGACCGAGAAATATGACCGGCACTTTTTCCTTTGTGACTTTCATGGCTCACGCAGCAGCGGGATCTGGTCATTTACACTGGAGACAAAAGGAGCCGGGTTTGAACTGGCTAACCAGGAGAAATTTATTTGGAACTGTCTGCCGACGGATGTGACTTTCGGACCTGAACCTGGAATCTATTTTGCCGATTGGGTGCAAGGCTGGGGCATGACTGGGAAGGGACGCATTTACCACGTCTTTGCGCCGGAAGCGGAAGAGGCCGCCAAGAAATCGGACACAACGGAACTGCTGGAGAACGGAATGAAGAAGCGTTCCGTTTCCGAGTTGAGCAAATTACTGGCACATGCAGACATGCGGGTGCGGCAGGAAGCGCAGTTTGAACTCGTGAACCGCGGTGGCAAAGGCGAATCCGCTCTTGCAAAAGCAGCACAAAAGAGTGATTCGCAGTTGGCCCGCCTGCATGGCGTTTGGGGGCTTGGGCAACTGGCTCGCGCGGCCGATGAATCGCACAAAGCGCCTTATGCAAAAATTTTCAAATCGTTGCTGAGCGACAAGGACCCGGAGGTGCGTGCTCAGACCGCAAAAGTGGTGGGTGATTCCGGAATCCAATCCCTCGCCCCACAACTCATACCACTGCTCAGCGGCGAATCGGAACGGGCACGCGTCCAGGCGGCAATTGCACTGGGGGTGATGAAGGAAGGTTCGGCAATTCAGCCGCTGTTCGGGATGCTGCGCGAAGCAAATGATAAGGATCCCATCCAACGGCATGCGGCGTCCTACGCTTTATCTTTGATTGGAGACATGGATGCGCTGGAAGCAGCCGCGAAGGATCCCTCCCCTGCTGTGCGGATGGGAGTTTTGCTGGCGATGCGGCGGTTGCACCGGGTGGAAATCGCGCAGTTCCTGCATGACCAGGACGCCGCGATCGTCGCTGAAGCTGCGCGGGCGATCAATGATTTGCAGATCAGCGCGGCTATTCCTGAACTCGCGAATTTGTATAAGGATTACAAAAACAAAAAAGCGGCAAACGAACTTTACCGCCGGATTACCAATGCGAATTACCGGTACGGAACCGCGGAAACGGCGAGGACGCTTTCGGAAATTGCGAATAACGATTCATGGCCGGAACAAGTCCGTGCGGAAGCACTTTACGACCTTGGGGATTGGGTAAACCCATCCGGGCGGGATAATATTACTGGCCTCTGGCGACCTGTGGTAGGCGCACGATCGGAGAAAGATGCGCGTGAAGCGATCGAGCCACAGATCGCGAAACTGATCACGAATGCACCGGAGGCAGTTCGCTCTGCAGCGGCGGAGTTGGCAGCGCGGTTGCAGATCAGATCGGCCGGAGAATCACTTCTGGCAAGCCTGCGTTCAGATGCCCCAGCGAAAGTTAAGCTGGAAGACCTTCGGGCACTTGCCGCACTGGATGACGCACGGTTGGGTGATGCAATTCAAATCGCGCAGAACGACAAAAACGAGAACTTACGCAAAGAAGCGTTGCGTTTTGAATCCAAAATGAAGCCATCAAACGCAATTGAGCAGATTGCGAATAAGCTGCGGGACGGCACAGTTGGTGAGAAGCAAGGCGCATTGGGAACCCTGGCAGCGATGAAGGACCCGGCAGCAGATCAACTGCTGAATTCGTGGATGGACAAATTAATGAAAGGAGAAGTGGCGAAGGAACTTCAACTGGATGTGCTCGATGCTGCTTCGAAACGGAACAACCCGGATTTGAAGGCGAAGCTTGCTGCCTACGAAGCAAAGGTGGCCAAAGGTGATCAACTCGAACCGTACCGCGTCGCACTCTATGGCGGCAATAAAGAGGAAGGTCGGAAAATTTTCTTCGAACGTCCGGAAGCGGCGTGTGTTCGTTGCCATAAAATCAAGGGCGACACGACGGAAGGCGGGGAAGTTGGACCCGAGTTGACCCATGTTGGGTCTCGTCAAAACCGAGATTACATCCTCGAATCGATTGTTCTGCCGAATAAGAAAATCGCGGAGGGCTTTCAGACTCTGATTGTAACCACAAAAGATGGAACTGCTTATGCGGGCATCGTAAAAGCCGAGAATAATTCGGAGTTGATCTTAAACTCGCCTGAGGATGGGATCGTGACGATTAAAAAGGCTGACATTACCACACGGCAGCAGGGGCAAAGCAGTATGCCTGAAGGGCTTGCAGCCATCCTTTCCAAGCAGGATTTGCGGAATCTGGTGGAGTATCTGGCGGAGTTAAAATAATCATTAGACAGGTTGCAATCATCCGGGGGAAGCGTATTCTCCCTAATGGCA
Source organism: Verrucomicrobiota bacterium (assembly GCA_051955955.1). GTDB lineage: Bacteria > Verrucomicrobiota > Verrucomicrobiia > Limisphaerales > SXQI01 > DASVNK01. The sequence continues at coordinate 4,430 of JBQCGE010000355.1, read as the reverse complement.
TCCTTGAGGAATATGAAGAAACCGTCCCGGTCAGCTTCAATTGGTTTACCTGATGACCTTGCCGTGGGGCAAGGTGAGAAACGGCGTGTATCCTCCTCACGCGGGATTGACCTGGATAGCCGGGTTACAGCGCTGGATGCCGAACTGGCACTTTATCGCCACATGCTGGACCGCAACCGGGAGGAGTTCCGCGCTTTTGCCTACACCATTTCGCACGACCTCCGCGCACCGATCCGGGCGATTGAAGGATTTTCGAAAATTCTACTTGATGACTTCTCTAAAGAATTAGGTCCGGATGCGAAAAATTTCCTGGATCATATTGTTCAGAACAGCCGACTGCTCTCAAGTCAGTTGGATGACCTGCTGAAGTTTTACCGGTTGGGTAATAGCGTTCCGGAGAAAGTACCGGTCAATTGCGACGAAATTTTCCAGGCAGCTCTTGCAGAGCAGAGGCATCCCAATCGTGCGAAGGTGTCTGTGGCGGTGGAACCGCTTGGCTTCGCAATGGCCGATCCAACGCTGCTTCGACAGGCATTTGCAATGCTGTTGGACAATGCATTTAAATTCTCGCTTGAGAAGGATGTTCCGCGGTTGGAAGTGCGTGCTCATTCGGACCAGACCAGCACCACCTTTTACATCAAGGACAACGGAATTGGCTTCGACATGCAATATGCCTCGAAACTGTTCCATGTGTTCCAAAAGCTGCATAGCCCGCAGGAATATCCAGGAAATGGAATCGGGCTGGCAATGGTGAAACGAATTGCTGATTTGCATGGCGGATGTGTTGCGGCAGAAGCAGAACCAGAAAAGGGAGCAACCTTCTCGCTGACGCTGCCGGGGAAATGTACGGGAGAACACGCCCAGCCTTAAATTCTTTGTAGAATTTTCCAATTTCTGCGTGACAAGCGCTGATGGGTGCATATATTGCCCCGTCTTGAGCGACCCTATCGTCTAGCGGTTAGGACACCGCCCTTTCACGGCGGTAGCTCGGGTTCGATTCCCGATAGGGTCGCCACTTTATACGGCCCGGGGCGTTTACATGGGATTAAGCAACACACGTTTAAACTTGGAGCGCGGAAAGCGTTCACCTCTCACCCTTTCTTTTCACTTCCTTTTTCGGTAATCGAAATGAGTCCAGCAGAAGCATTCAACACCACACCGGGGAATGGTAGAAAAGTCATATTGGTGGTGGATGATGAGCCTGGAATTCGAGACCTGCTCCTTACCTATCTTAGTTCCAAAAATTTTAAAGTTTATTGCGCTGAAGATGGGGTCAAGGCGCAGGAAATCTGGCGGGACCAAGGAGGCAAAATTGATTTGCTACTGACGGATGTGGTCATGCCAAGGTGCAACGGACTTGCGCTTGCGAAGTTGCTGCAGGTGCAAAATCCCGCTCTCAAAATCATTTATATGAGCGGCTATACGCCGGAGGAAATGGCGGCGGAAACGGGCGATACCCCTTTCTTTCGGAAACCATTCCACCCTCGCGAACTGCTGGAGATGATTCGGCACGTTTTGCACTAAACCAGCCTTTTAGCAGGCCCGAGAGCCCTCCCGACGATCAACTTCATCTCGGGCCAAAGGATTCACCTCATACCGTTTCACCGTTTACGCGGCAGGCACTTCCCTTGCCTTTTTTCAGGAGTCACCCTTATTGAAGATGCGATTGGTTGCGCGATTTTGAGGTACCAACTCGCCCGTTTTCCACGAATCGGAAAGGGGCAAAACGGGCACATAACTATGACAGAAAAACTCACCGCGGGAGCAGCCGATGAAAACCGTTTAAATCCGGAGTGGTCGAACATCATTACGGAAGAGCAATGGCGAATTTATCGGCAAGCGATCCGAGCAACGAGGAAAACGAAAGCGCGCTTCCTGCTGGGAGGTGCATTCAGTCTGGCTGGTTACACGGGGCGTTGTCGCAATACGAAGGATCTGGATTTTTTTGTGCTTCCTTCGGAAAAGGACAAAATCGTGGATGCGCTCACCAAGGCAGGGTTCGATGATTACTATTCGAGCATGCCTTATGACCGGGGCTGGATCTATCGGGCGACGAAGAACGATGTCATTGTCGATACGATCTGGCAAACGCCAAATCGCCGCACAGAAGTGGATGAGAATTGGTTCAGGCGGGCAAAACCGGTGGTGTTGAGAAACGAAGATTTGGAGATTGTTCCGGCGGAGGAATTGCTCGCGATCAAGCTGTACGTAATGCAACGAGATCGCTGCGACTGGCCTGATTTAATCAATTTGCTTTATGCCACCGGTCACGAACTGGATTGGGAGCATGTATTTGAGCGATTAGGAGCAGAGCTTCCACTGCTCGGCGGGTTGTTGAATGTCTTTGCATGGTGTTGCCCGGAAAAGGCGCTCCTGATTCCAGAGAATGTTCGTGAAAAATTTCACCTGCGAGGGCCGATCGAAGAAGGATTTTCTCGCGATCCGAAGGAGAGAATCGACCTGCTGGATACACGCCCCTGGTTTGCGGCGCACCAACCTAAAGACAAACCGATGCAAATCTGATTGCCCGAATTTTATGAAACTGAACTCATTTAAAAATTTGCTCATTGAGGAATTGCGGGATCTTTTCGACGCTGAAAGGCAGTTGATCCGGGCATTGCCTGCAATGGCCGACAATGCGGTCCTGCCGGAGCTTAAAGCTGCATTTGTGAGGCACCTTGAAGAAACCCGTCAACATTTGGAGCGATTGAGCAAGTTACTCAAGGAGTTGGGAGCGGAAGCTGAAGGAAACCCCTGCAAAACGATGACGGGATTGATCGCCGAGGCGCAGGACTTGATTGATTCGCGAAAGACCGCTGATCCGGGCGTATTGGAAGCGGCGTTAATTGGCGCAGCGCAAAAAATTGAACACTTCGAAATCGCGGCTTACGGCTGCGCGAGAACTTACGCAGAGATCCTGGGGCTGCGTTCCATATCGGACATTTTGCAACGGACGTTGGACGAGGAATCCAATACCAACAAAATCTTAAACCTCCTCGCCATGCAATCGGTCAACCCGGAAGCAGCCGAGGCGACGAGCGAAGACAAAACGTTGCGCGAAGCAGTTGTGTCGGTCCTTGAAGTGGCGGATTAGGGTTAGCGTGAAGCACGCCCTTACGGTTTAGCTGAAATGCGTGAGATATTTTTTCGCAATGTATCTGGAATATCTTCCTGGAAGAAATAGGCGATACGATTTCCGTCCGTGCTCCAGGTATGTAAATAGAGCATTTGTTCGAACTTGTACCAGCGGGCTGAGCCATCAACGAATACCTCATTACCTCCTTCCGGCACGAGGCTGCGTCCATGATGTTGGGGCATGTCTTTAAAAGCTGAATCGCGTGTGCCTGGCTTGCCACCCCATGCACCGTCGATCTTCATGACCGTATCGGCGGCCAGTGCCCATGAAGGTTGGGCGTTGGCCAACTTGATTGGGCTTTTGGATACGAATTTTCCCACCGGATTCTCCCAATTGGTAATTCCTCCGAAATACTGGAACCCGATAATCCACTGTTTGAGATCGGGTTCGTAGCTGGGCATCGAGGGGCGGTTCGGACAGGTCCAGATGCTCTGGGAATTGGTTTTCACGATCAACCCCACCGTCGCGGCAGCAGCGCGTTCCGGTGGGTTTAACGCGATCTGAACCACGTTAGCACGCGCCTCGACAATTTTTTCGTTATTGTCGAGCGCGTAAACGTTCATGCCAATTCCTATCTGGCGGAGGTTATTGAGGCACTTAACCCGCCGACTGCGCTCCTTGGCTTTAGCCAGAGCTGGCAAAAGCATTCCAGCCAAAATGGCAATGATCGCAATCACCACGAGCAATTCGATGAGCGTGAATGCGCGCTGCGCAAAATAGCATCGTGACGCGGTTCCATTCATTTGCCATCCGCGCTTCATTACTGTGCCTGAATACGGTAAAAGGCAGTTGCTGAAGAAGCAGTGGCATCGGTGAAGGTGGCGTTCTCCTCTCCTGCCTGGGCGGTTACCGTTCCAACCTCCGACCAGGAGCCTAAGAGGGTTTCAGACTTCAGCACCTTATAGGAAACGCCTGGTGCAGCACTCCAGGAAAGAGAGAATGAGCCTGCGGCGGAATTAAATATCCCAGGCTGGACCGTTATTGGGCCTGCAGGTGTCGTAACGATGAACGAAGAAGCTGCGATTGGAACTGTTTGCTGGAATCCATTTGAACTGAGAAAGAAATCATCCCACAGAACCGAATTTGTCCCCTGCGCACCGTCTGCGGAAAGGAACAAATAAATGAGGTCTGGAGTTGGTAGGCCGAGTTCAGTTGATCCCTCCGGGTTGCGGTCCGCATAGAATTGGTCGAAGAGCAGATGGCGATTGGATTCCTCCTCCGCTTTGGCATTCACGGTGAAGATGTCGCCGAATTCGACGATGTCGTTGGTAATATCAATCCAGAAGTCATAAAC